>NZ_JARGEE010000234.1:0-14483 GCF_033794485.1 Streptomyces sp. MB09-02B | reverse complement strand
CGCCCGACCCGACCACCGCGGTCGCCCACGCCGTCGAGTCCCTCTACCGCCACGCCGTCACCGTCGGCCGCTACGACCAGGCGGGCAAGGTCCTGATGAACTCCGCCGGGCTGCGCCCCGCCTTCACCTCCGCCGACACGGTCGGCAAGGCACCGGGACTGGTCAGGCTCGGCGAGGGCGGCGGGCACCCGGCCCTCGTCGGCCTGCCGTCCACCTCGGTGTGGGCCAGCGACCAGGAGTTCGTCGCGCTGGCGAGGCCGCTGCGGGGGCTGCGGGACACCCACTCGCTCATGATGCCGGGGTTCGTCGCCGACGAACTGGTCGCGGGCAGCGTGGAGGCCGCCGTCGACCACGCGGCCCGCACTGTCGCCCGCGCGCTGGACGGCGCCCCGTTCGCCCTCGCCGGCCGTTCCTCCGGCGGCTCGCTCGCCTACGCGGTGGCCGCCCGTCTCGAGGAACTCGGCACCCCCGCGACCGGTGTCGTCATGCTGGACACCTATGTGGCCGGCACCCCGCAGACCGACTACATCGTCCACGCCATGGAGTCCCGATCCCTCGAACGCGAGGCGGAGTTCGGCCGGATGACCGGCCTGAGGCTCACCGCGATGGCGTCGTACTTCTCGCTCTTCGACACCTGGCGGCCGCGTCCCCTCACCACACCCGCGCTCCTGGTGCGCGCCTCCGAGATGATCGCCGTCGACCCGGACCACCCGCGCAAGCGCCCGGAGGAGTGGCAGTCCGTCTGGCCCGTCCCCCTGGACGTGATCGACGTGCCCGGCGACCACCACTCCATGATCGAGGAGCACGGCGAGGTCACCGCACGCACCGTCCACGACTGGCTGGCCGCCCACGGCGGCTGAGCGACGACGCCACGACGAGCGGGGCCCGGGGAGACTCTCCCCGGGCCCCGCTCGCATGAACGGCGGAACCGCTAGCGGATCACCCGGGCACACGCCCGGACCCGGTCCACCAGGTCGGCCGTACCGAGCAGTTCCTCCGCCCCGTCCCGGACCGGCACACCGTCCAGCACCGCCGCCGCGAAGCCGCGGACGACGGCCCCGTACTGGTCGTCGGCCGGCAGCGTGACCTCCCGTACGAGGTCCTGCTGCTCCAGCCGGACGACGGGGCGGTGGGCGGGCGGTGGGGTGAAGGCACGGTCCAGGAAGATCCGGCCCGCGCTGCCCCACAGGGCGTAGGAGCAGCGGTACGCGTGCTCGAACCCGAAGGACAGCTCGGCGGTGACCCCGGACGGGGTGGTCAGCAGCACATGACCCGCCACGTCCACGCCGAGGATCGGGTCCACCCGTGACACCGCGCCGACCGGTTCGAGGCCGGAGCCGAGCAGCAGCCGCGCCGCGCGCAACGGGTACACGCCGACGTCGAGCAGCGCGCCTCCGCCGAGGTCGGCGCGGTGCCGGACATTGCCGGCGGGCAGCGGCGGAATGCCGAAGGAGCCGCTGAAGCAACGCACCTCGCCGATCTCGCCCTTCGCGACGAGCCGCCGTACCTCCTCGTGCTGGCGGTGGTGGACGAACATCAGGTTCTCCATCAGGCACAGCCCGGCGGCGCGGGCCGCGTCGAGCATCTCGGAGGCCTCGGCCCGGCTGGTCGCGAGCGGCTTCTCCACCAGGACGTGCAGCCCGGAGCGCAGCGCTTCGACGGCCCACCGCGCGTGCAGGCCGGTGGGCAGCGGGATGTACACGGCGTCGAGGTCGGTCCGGGCGAGGAGCTGCTCGTACCCCTCGACGGGTTCGCCGCCGAAGCGGTCGGTGAAACGGCGTGCCTTCGCCGCGTTCCGGCCGGCCACCGCGACCAGCCGCGTCCTCGGCTCCGCGACGAGTGCGGGCAGCATCCGCCGCCAGGCGATGTCCGCGCAGCCGAGGACGCCGACGCGGACGAGGCCGCTCATCCGAGGGCCTCCGCGCACGCCACCAGGGTGCGCGCCTCGATGTTGACGTAATGACTGTGCCGCAGCAGCTCCTTGAGCTGCCGCAGCGTCATCCAGCAGAACCGGGGCGGCACGTCCGTCGGGAAGGCGTCGTCCAGTTCGGCGATCACATACCGGTTCTCGGCGGCGAAGAAACGGCCCCCCTCCTCGGACTGCACCTGGTCGTAGCGGATCCGGTCGGGGGCGAGGGAACCGAACACGTCGAGCAGGGGCGGGCGCCGGTCCGGCGGCAGACCGGCCTGCTCGTCCGGTACGCACATCACGGTCGGCCCGATCTCCAGCCTGTCCAGACAGCCCTCCTGGGCCAGCGCCTGCATCAGGAAGTGCGGGACGCCGCCGATCCGGCGGTACAGCAGGACCGCGAGCCCCCGGGCGCACGGAGCCAGCATCGGCTGTGACCACGACGGCACCTCACGGTGCGGCGCGGTGACGTCCACGGCGATGATGCGGAAGCGCCCGCCCGCGTCACAGGCGATCTCGGTCGGCGTCCGGTGCCAGCCGGTGACACGGGTGAGCGGGACGACGTCGGCCGTCAGCTCGCAGCGTGTCTTGGCCTCCGTGAACCAGCTGGACAGCTCCGCCGGGGAGTGCAGAGCGCCGTGCTCGTCGGCGGGGTGCTCGGGGGGCAGGCACGAAAGGACGGTACGGGCGTCCATGTTGACCAGGTTGTCGCGGCGCAGCAGGGCCCTGATCTCGTCGAGGGTGAGCCAGCGGAAGTCGTCGTGGACCGGCAGGTCGTCGGCCACCTCGACGATCATGTTGCGGTTGCGCTTCCGCAGGAACCAGGAACCCTGCTCGGACTGGAGGACGTCGACCAGGACACGGCCCCGCCCCCGGCGGTCGGTGAAGTGCTCCAGGTACCGGACGGATCCGCCCCGGTGCACCCGTGTGTAGTTGCTGCGGGTCGCCTGCACGGTGGGGGAGAGCTGCACGCCGTTGACGTTGCCGGGCTCCGCCTTCGCCTGGAGCAGGAAGGACCGCACCCCGTCCACGGTCCTCGTGAGGATGCCGAGGACGCCTATCTCCGGCTGGTCGATGATGGGTTGCGACCGGTCGGCCCGGCCTTCCGGGCCGGCGCCCCGCACCCGCAGTCCCCGCACGCTGAAGAAGCGGCCGGTGTGGTGCCGCAGATCACCCGTCGTGGCGTCGAAGTCCCACCCCGACAGGGCGGAGAACGGGATCGGCTCCACCCGCTGCGCGTTGACCCGGGCGCGTTCGGCGAGCCAGTCCGCGAACTCCGCGTGCTCGCGGGTGCCGTCCGCCCCGGTCCGCGTCCCGATCACCATGTGACGGGCAGACAGGCGGGACCGCGCAGCATTCCCTTGGTGAACGGGATGTCCTGCGCCGGCAGGGCGAGCGCCAGCCGGGGGAAGCGCCGGAGCAACGACCCCAGGGCGACCTGGAGTTCCATCCGGGCGAGTTCGGCGCCGATGCAGCGGTGGGCGCCGTGGCCGAAGATGAGGTGCGGGTTCGGCGAGCGGTGGATGTCCATCTCGGTCGGGTCGTCGAACACGGCGGGATCGAGGTTGGCGGACTGCGTGTCGATCACCACCGCCTCGCCCTTGCGGATGGTGCCGGAGCCGAGTTCGACGTCCTCGACCGCGATCCGCACGAGGCCGCCGGTGACCGAGAGCGGCGCGAAGCGCAACACCTCTTCGACCGCCGACGGAACGAGCTCGGGCCTGGCCCGCAGCTCCGCCAGACGGTCGGGGCTGCTCAGCACGAGAGCCGCGCAGTTGGCGATCTCCTGGGCGCTGTTCTCGAACCCGCCCACCAGCAGGGCGAGGGCGAGACCGACGAGTTCCTCCTCGCTGAGCCGGTCGTCGTCGTCACAGGCCGACACGAGCCGGCCGAGCAGATCGTCGGACGCGGTCCGCCGGCGCTCGGCGACCAGCGCGGTGATCTGCGCCATGATCTCGCCGAACGCGGACTCCACCTCCTGCTGCTCGGTGCCGGTGAACATGGTGTGCGCCAGCTTCCGGAAGGTGTCGCTGCGCTCGTCGGCCACGCCGAACAGGGCGCAGATGACGAGGATGGGGAGCGGCTGGGCCAGCGCGGTCACCAGATCGGCGGGCGGTCCCTGCTCCTCCACGGCGTCGAGCAGCTCCGCCACCGCCTCGACGACGCGTGGCCGCATCGTCTCGACGCCGCGCTTCGTGAACGCCTGCGCGACCAACCGCCGCAGCCTGGTGTGTTCCGGCGGATCCATGGTGACGATCGACGCGTCGTGCAGCATCACCGGCGACGACCGGGGAACGTCCACACCCGCCGTCGCGGCCCTGCTGAACCGGGGATCGGCCAGGACCGCCCTGACATCCGCGTGCCGGGTGATGAGCCGCGCCTCCATGCCGTAGGCCATCCGAATACGGGCCAACGGCTCGTTTTCCTGGATCTGTCGGTAGCAGGGAGGATATTCGAATCCGACGGGTTCGGCCATCGGGAACCGGTGAATATTCGCAGCGACGTCCATTGCCTGACTCCCTGTCATGTGCGAAGAGCGCGAGAGGGCACAGTGAATGCGCTGCGAGGTTATCCGGCGCTGGGCCCGCGCAGCCGTTTCTGTTGCGTTTCTAGGGGTCCGAGGGCAGCCGGGCACCCTGAACTAGGGGTTTGTGTAAGGGGGAGTGTGCATTTTTAAGGGTCACCGCGGGCGCGTGGCCCTTCCCTTTTCCGCTCATGAATGGAGAACATTCCCCTGCATGTCCGTCGCGCCCTCGTGGTGCGGGCCCGTTCTCGAAGTGGGGAGTGACAGACTTGATTTCCCGATCGGTGTGCGGAGCGCCATGAAAGGAATTGTCCTCGCGGGCGGCAACGGAACTCGGCTATTGCCCCTGACGGCCGTCGGATCGAAACAGCTGGTGCCGGTCTACGACAAGCCGATGATCTATTACCCGCTCTCCATCCTCATGCTCACCGGCATCAGGGACGTCCTCGTCGTCACCCGCCCCGCGGAACTCGACCTGTTCCGCACCCTGCTGGGCGACGGCCGCCGACTGGGCATGACCATCGACTACGCCGTCCAGGACGAGCCCCGCGGCATCGCCGACGCCCTGCTCGTGGGCGCCGACCACATCACCGGCGGTGCCTGCGCCCTCGTCCTGGGCGACAACCTGTTCCACGGCGCGAACCTGCCGTCCCTGCTGCGCCGGAGCGCGAAGCGGCTGCGGGGCTGCGTGCTCTTCGGCCACCAGGTCGCCGACCCGGAACGCTACGGCGTCGCCGAGGTCGACGCCCGGGGTCGGCTCGTGTCCATCGAGGAGAAACCCGCCCGCCCCCGCTCCCCGCTCGCCGTTCCCGGCCTGTACTTCTTCGACGACGAGGTCGTGGACATCGCCAAGGGCCTCACCCCCTCCGCCCGGGGCGAGCTGGAGATCACCGACGTCCTGCGCGCCTACATGGAACGGGACAGGGCCGACCTCGTCTGGCTCGGCCGGGGCGTCACCTGGCTGGACACCGGCACCCACGAAACCCTCCTGGAAGCCGCCCAGTTCGTCCGGGACGTCCAGCGACGCCAGGGCGTACGGATCGGCTGCGTCGAGGAGATCGCCCTGTACCTGGGCTTCATCGGACCGGACGACTGCTACCGGCTGGGCGCCGCGATGCGACAGTCCCCCTACGGGCGGTACGTGATGGAACGCGCCCGCGCCCACACCCCCGACCCATGGCCCCCGAGCTTCCCGGAGGAGATATGAACCTCCTGGTCACCGGTGGCGCCGGCTTCATCGGTTCCACCTACACGCGCATGCTGCTGAACGGCGACACGGACACCCCCGACGTGTCCCGCGTGACGGTCCTGGACAAGCTCACCTACGCGGGCCGGCTGGACAACCTCGACCTCACCGACCCCCGGCTGAGGTTCGTGCACGGCGACATCTGCGACCCCGGAACCGTCGCCGAGGCCATGGCCGGCACGGACCAGGTGGTGCACTTCGCGGCCGAGTCCCACGTGGACCGCTCCATCGAGAGCGCCGACGCGTTCGTCCGCACCAACGTCACCGGCACCCAGACGCTGCTCGACCAGGCGCTGCGCCACGGAGTGGAACGCTTCGTGCACGTGTCCACCGACGAGGTGTACGGCTCCGTCGAGACCGGCGCGCGGTCCGAGACCGACCCCCTCGACCCCAACTCGCCCTACGCCGCCTCCAAGGCCGGCTCCGACCTCCTCGCCCTGTCCTTCCACCGCACGCACGGCCTGGACGTCCGGATCACCCGGTGCAGCAACAACTACGGCCCCCGCCAGCACCCCGAGAAGGTCGTCCCGCTGTTCGTGACACGGCTGCTCACCGGCCGCCAGGTGCCCCTGTACGGGGACGGGCGCAACGTACGCGACTGGCTGCACGTCGAGGACCACTGCCGGGGGGTGGAGGCCGTCCGGCTGAAGGGACGGCCCGGCGAGATCTACAACATCGGCGGCGGCACCGAGCTGACCAACCGCGAACTCACCGGCCGGCTGCTGACGGCCTGCGGGCGCGACTGGAGCGCCGTCCGGCACGTGACCGACCGCAAGGGCCACGACCTGCGCTACGCGATCCGCGACGACAAACTGCGCGCGGAGTGCGGCTACGAGCCGCGGCACGACTTCGAAGCGGGCCTCGCGCTCACCGTCGACTGGTACCGCCGGCACCCGTCCTGGTGGGACCGGGCCGTCCCCACGGAGAGCTGACCATGGAATACCGCGCACTGAAGGTCC
This sequence comes from Streptomyces sp. MB09-02B, assembly GCF_033794485.1. Taxonomy (NCBI): domain Bacteria; kingdom Bacillati; phylum Actinomycetota; class Actinomycetes; order Kitasatosporales; family Streptomycetaceae; genus Streptomyces; species Streptomyces sp. MB09-02B. The sequence continues at coordinate 7,845 of NZ_JARGEE010000234.1, read as the reverse complement.
ACGGCGCCTTCGAGTTCTTCCCCAGGGCGTTCCCGGACGAGCGGGGCAGGTTCACCGCCCCCTTCCAGGAGCCCGCCTTCACCGAGGCGGTCGGCCACCGGTTCCCCGAGGTGAGACAGGTCAACTGCAGCACCTCGCGGCGCGACGTGCTCAGGGGCGTCCACTTCACCCGCACACCGCCCGGCACGACGAAGTACGTGTACTGCGCCCACGGTAGGGCCCTGGACATCGTCGTGGACCTGCGGGTGGGCTCGCCCACCTTCATGGCCTGGGACGCGGTGCCGCTCGACGCCGACGCGCCGACCGCCGTGTACTTCCCCCTCGGCGTCGGACACGCCTTCCTCGCCCGCGCCGACCACACCGTCATGTCCTACCTGCTCTCGGACACGTACGTGGCCGACCACGAACACGCCGTGTCCGCACTGGACCCCGCCCTCGGACTGCCCCTCGGCGACGAGAGCGACCTCATCGTCTCCGCCCGCGACCGGGAGGCCCCCACCGTCGCCCGGGCGAGGTCGCTCGGCCTGCTGCCCCGTTACGAGGACTGCACCGCACCAGGAAAGGAATCACCTTGACCTCCGCCACCCCCCGACCGGTCATGGCCTACACCGACGAGCACGCCGACATCTACGACCTCATCCACGCCTCCCGGGGCAGGGACTGGGCCGCCGAGGCGGACGCGATCACCGACCTCGTCACCGCCCGCAACCCCGATGCCGGTTCGCTCCTCGACGTCGCCTGCGGCACCGGCAAACACCTGGAGGCCTTCCGCGCCCGCTTCCCGGACCTCGCCGGCGTGGAACTCTCCGACGGGATGTGCCGCATCGCCCGGCGGAGGCTGCCCGACGCCACCGTCCACCTCGGCGACATGCGGACCTTCGCAATGAACCGCGTCTACGCGGCCGTCACCTGCCTGTGCTTCTCGGTCGCCTACATGGCCGACACCGGCGAACTCGGCCAGGCTCTCGGGCGCATGGCCCACCACGTGGAGCCCGGCGGCGTGGTGGTCCTCGAACCCTGGTGGTTCCCGGAGAGGTTCCTGGACGGCTTCGTCACGGGGGCCGTCGCCCAGGAGGAGGGCCGCGTCGTCAGCCGGCTCTCCCACTCCGTCCGCGACGGCAACGCCACCAGCATGACCGTGCGTTACACCGTGGCCGAGACCACCGGCGGCATCAGGGAGTTCGGTTCGCACGAGATCCTCTCGCTCTTCGCCCGCGACGAGTACGAGACCGCCTTCCGGGACGCGGGCCTGTCCGTCGAGTACCTGGAGGGCGGTCCGAACGGTCGCGGCCTCTTCGTCGGCGTCGCCCCCAGGGAGGCCTCGTGATCCAGGTCTTCCAGCCCGGGCTCGGCGAGGAGGAACTCGCCGCCGTGGCCGAGGTGTTCGCGAGCAACTGGATCGGGCACGGCCCGCGCACCAAGGCCTTCGAGGCAAGCTTCGCCGACCACCTCGGCGTCGACGCCGACCGCCTCGTCTTCCTCAACTGCGCCACGTCCGGCCTGTTCCTGACCACCGAACTGCTCGGCCTCGGCGAGGGCGACGAGGTGGTTCTGCCCTCCGTCAGCTTCGTCGCCGCCGCCAACGCCGTCGCCGCGGCCGGCGCCCGCCCGGTCTTCTGCGACGTCGATCCCCGCACCCTCAACCCCACCGCCGACGACATCGCCCGCGCGCTCACCCCGCGCACCAAAGCCGTCATGGTCCTCCACTACGGCGGCCACCCGGGCGACATCGCGGCCGTCGCCGACCACTGCCGGGACAGCGGCGTCACGCTCATCGAGGACGCGGCCTGCGCGGTGTCGTCCCACATCGACGGCCGGGCCGCCGGCACCTTCGGCGACCTGGCCGTCTGGAGCTTCGACGCCATGAAGGTCCTCGTCTGCGGCGACGGCGGCATGCTGTACGTCCGCGACCCCGACCAGGCCGCCCGCGCCCGACGGCTCGCCTACCACGGACTCGCCCGGCCCAGCGGTTTCGGTCAGGCGAGCGCGTCCACCCGCTGGTGGGAGCTGAACGTCCCCGAGGTCGGCCGCCGCATCGTCGGCAACGACCTGACCGCCGCCATCGGCGCCGTACAACTGCGCCGCCTGCCCGGGTTCGTCGAGCGGCGCCGGGAGATCGTCGAACTCTACGACCGTGAACTGGCGGACGTGCCCGGTCTGGAACTCCCCCCGCCCCTGCCCGAGGGCCACCACTCCACCCACTACTTCTACTGGGTACAGATGCACCCCGCCGTACGCGACGAGATCGCGAGCGAACTGTACGCGGCCGGCATCTACACGACCTTCCGCTACCCGCCCCTGCACAAGGTCCCCGTCTACGGATCCACCGGCTCGCGGCTGCCGCGCTCCGAGGAGGCCGCAGAGCGCACCCTGTGTCTGCCGCTGCACCCCGGCCTGGACGACGCCGACGTGCGCACGGTCGCGACGGCGCTGCGCAAGGCCATGGAGACACGCGCCGACCGCTGACCCAGGGCCGGTACGGCGGTGTCCCGGACGTCCTGAAGGACGTCCGGGACACCGCCGTACCGGCCCTAGCGGTGATCGGCCGTCAACTTCTCCAGCACCGGCACGACCTCGGCAGGCGTCGGCTGGGCCAGGATCTGCTCGTCCCGCAACCGGCGCGCGGCCGCACCGAACGACGGATCGTCCAGCATCCGCTCCAGCGCCTCGCGCAGCCCGCCTCGCTGCGCCACGTACAGCCCCGCGCCGACGCTCTCCAGATGCCTGCCCTTGTGCAGGGCGAACCAGCTGTTCGCGACCAGCAGTTGCGGAACGCCCGCGCCCAGCGCGGTGTTCCACGTCCCGCCGCCGCCGTAGTGGACGACCGCCGCACAGCTCGGCAGGAGCGCCAGCAGCGGGACGAAGTCGACGAGCCGGGTGTTGGCCGGCACCTCCTGTTCCTCGCCCGGGACCTGCTTCAGCGTGGCGATCAACTCGATGTCCAGACCGTCGAACATCCGCAGGTCACCGATGGGGAAGGAGTCGTGTCCCGCCTGGTTGCGCAGGGTGGTCCCGGCGGTCAGGCACACCCTGGGCCGGGTCGGCGGCGCGTGCAGCCAACCGGGAACCGCTGCGGGCCCGTTGTACGGCACGTACCGCATCGGCACCCGGTGCACGTCCAGCGGGAACCGGGCGTCCGCCGGCACCGTGTCGACGGTCCACTGCCCCACCGCCATGTCCTCGGCGAACCCGCCCCCGCCGAAGCGGTCCAGCAGCGGCCCGAGCCAGGGCTCCAGCGGATCGGTGCGCTGGTCCTCGGGCGCCCCGTCGCGCAGCCGCAGGAACGTCCGCCGCATCTGCTGCAGCAGATCCGGGCTGAACACCAGCCGCGCGTGCGCCGCGCCGACGGCACGCGCGGCGACCGGCCCGGCGAAGGTGTAGGGCTCCCAGACGACCAGATCCGGCCGGAAGTGCCGGGCGAAGTCCACCAGCCCCTCGACGAAGGCGTCGTTGTTGATGCCGCGCATGTAGAAGTCGACGAAGGCGCGGTACAGCAGCCCCTGTCCCTCCCACGTCTCGGGCGACTCCACGTCCCCGTCCTGCCCGAACCCGCCCGAGTAGTCCGCCGAGCCGCCGGCCTGCTCCAACTGCCGCAGGAAAGCGTGGTCCTCGCCGACCGGCACGGCGGTGAGCCCCGCCTGGGTGATGTCCTCCGTCAGGGCGGGCTGCGACGCCACGTACACCTCGTGCCCCGCGGCGCGCAGCGCCCAGGCGAGCGGGATCATGCTGTGGAAGTGGGTTCTCTCGGCGTGAGTCGCGAAGAGCACGCGCATAGGACGGAATCCTTCCGTTCTGTGGACGAAGGGGCGACCGCCCGTCGGCAAGGCTGCTCCGCCGAGGCTCCCGAGCCAACCCCTATCGCCCTCGCCCCACGGTCGCGGGGCCGGGGTCTGTGGGCACCCCTATGCACGGGGCCGCCCGGTCAGGGGTCTCAGAGGCACAGGTAGGCTCTCCCCGCGCGCCCAGGGTGCCGGCAGGCCCGGGGCGCCGACCGGCAGTCGTGAGGGAGGCGGTTCGATGACCGGCGGGCAGGAACCCGTGCTGCTGCACACCGTCGGGCGGGCCGCCCACATCACCCTCAACCGCCCGAAGGCCCTCAACGCCCTCAACCACACCATGGTCCGGCGCATCGGCGAGGCGCTCACCGCCTGGGAAGAGGACCCGGCCGTGGAGACCGTCGTCGTCACCGGCGCGGGGGAGCGCGGACTGTGCGCGGGCGGCGACATCCGGGTCGTCCACGACGACGCCCGCGACGGGGACGGCACCGCCTCGGCAGCGTTCTGGCGCGACGAGTACCGCCTCAACGCCCGTATCGCCCGCTACCCCAAGCCCTATGTCGCCGTCATGGACGGCATCGTGATGGGGGGCGGCGTCGGGATCTCCGCGCACGGCAGCGTCCGCATCGTCACCGAGCGCTCGCGGATCGCCATGCCCGAGACCGGCATCGGCTTCGTCCCGGACGTCGGCGGCACCCGTCTCCTGGCCGGTGCCCCGGGCGAACTCGGCACCCTCCTCGCCCTCACCGGCGCGGCGATCGGCGCCGGCGACGCCCTGCTGTGCGGCCTCGCCGATCACTACGTACCGTCCGCGTCACTCGGCACGCTCCTCGACGACCTCGCCGAACTGCCCGCCCGGGACGCCGTCGCCCGGCACGTACGGCAGCCGCCGCCCGCCGAGCTGCCGGAACGGCGGGAGTGGATCGACGCCTGCTTCGGCGCCGACACGGCGGAGGAGATCGTCCGACGGCTGCTCGCCCACGGGGACCCGGCGGCCAAGGAGACCGCCGAGACCCTGTTGGCCAAGTCCCCCATCGCCGTCAAGGTCACCCTCGCCGCGGTGCGGCGGTCCCGAAGCCTCGGCTCCCTGGAACAGGCGCTGGACCAGGAGTACCGCGTCTCCTGCGCGGCCCTGGCCACCGCCGACCTCGTCGAGGGCATCCGCGCCCAGGTCATCGACAAGGACCGCCGCCCCCGTTGGACCCCGGCCACGCTCGCCGAGGTCACCGACGCGGACGTGCACCGCTTCTTCACCCCGCTCGGCGACCGTGAGCTGGGCCTCGCCTCCGGTCCCCACCGCACCGATCACGACAACACCTAGGCTCCCGACGTGACCGACACCCCCCACACCCCCCACACCCTCCGCATCCGACCGGGCGGCCCGGCCGACGCCCCGGCCATCCTCCGCATGCTCGACTCGGCGGTGGCCTGGATGAACGCGCGCGGCAACACCGAACAGTGGGGCACGATCCCGTACTCGCGGCGACCCGACGGGCCGTCACGGATCGAGCGCTACACGACCGAGAACACCCCGTACATCGCGGAGCGGGACGGGGCACCCGTGGGAGCCATGGTCCTGGACTCCGGCCCCAGCCCGCAGATGCCGATCCCTCCGGCCGACGAACCCGAGCGGTACGTCCGCCTCCTCGTCACCGACCGCCACCACGCCGGTCACGGCATAGGCGCGGCCCTCCTGTCCCACGCGGTCGACGAGACCCGCCGCGCCGGCGTGGGACTGCTCCGCGTCGACTGCTGGGCGGGCGACGGCGGCCGCCTCGTCGCGTTCTACGAACGCAACGGTTTCACCCCGACCGCGCCCTTCCTCTCCGGCACCTGGCCCGGCCAGGTACTGGCCCGCAGACTCGACTGACCGCGGGCCGGTCCGGTCCGGACCGGGCATCGCAGCGGCCGGTCAGTGCGGGATGCCGTCGATGAGGTCGCGGGCGCCCTGGCGGAGGAGGGCCACCGCGACGGAGGTGCCCAGGGTCGCGGGGTCGAGACGGCCCGCCCATTCGTGCGCGTTGAGAACCGTCTTGCCGTCGGGGGTGAACACCGAGGCCCGCAGGGAGAGTTCACCGTTGTGCTCGGTGCGGGCGAAACCGGCGATGGGGCTGTTGCAGTGGCCCTGCAGCACATGCAGGAACATGCGCTCGGCGAGCGTCTCGCGGTGGGTGTCCGGATCGCCGAGCCCACTGACCGTGTCGATGGTGTCGGTGTCGTCCTCCCGGCACTGGAGCGCCAGAACGCCCGCGCCGATCGGCGGCATCATCGTCTCGACGGACAGGATCTCGCTGATCACGTCCGCGCGGCCGATGCGCTCCAGACCGGAGACGGCCAGCAGCAGCGCGTCCGCCTCGCCCCCGGCCAGCTTCTCCAGCCGGCGGTTGGCGTTCCCGCGGAACGGCACGCAGTCCAAGTGCGGGTGTGAGGCGGCGAGTTGCGCGGTCCGCCGCACGGAGGAGGTGCCGATACGGGTTCCGGCGGGCAGCTCGTCCAGGGTGCGTCCGGCGGGGTCCACGAGGGCGTCCCGGATGTCGTCCCGCTGCAGGAACGCCGCGAACATCGTGCCGGCCGGCAGGGGCCGGTCGGCGGGGATGTCCTTCACACAGTGCACGGCGAGATCGGCCTCGCCCGCGACGAGCGCGGCGTCGACCTCCTTGGTGAAGGCCCCCTTGCCCTCGACCTGGGAGAGATCACCCATCCACTTGTCCCCGGTCGTCTTCACGGGGACCACCTCGGTGCGCAGCGCCGGGTGGAGCACGGCGAGTTCGGCGCGCACGCGCTCCACCTGTGCCAGGGCCATGGGCGAGTCTCGGGAAACGATGCGAATCAGGTCCTGCGACATGAAGGCACGATAGCCCCTCGACACGAGCCCCGATGACCACTCTCGTCCCCGGCTCCGGTCCGACCGCCGCCGTCATACCTTCGCCCGCTGGTACTGCCCGCGGAAGTCGAACTTCCCTTCGGCTACGCGGTACAGGAACAACGCGTCGTGGTTGTATCCGTTGTCCGGGGTGTACGCGACGGTCCGGCTGATGCCGGTGTAGGAGACCTCCCGCATACGGCGTACGATCGCGCCGCGCTCCCGCAGGGCCGCCTTCCCGTCGGCGCAGGCCTCGGCCAGGAACAGCACCGCGTCGTACGCCTCCGCCGCGTACCGGTCGGGCGGCTCCCCGTACCGTGCCTCGTACTTCTCGGTGAACGAGCGGGCTGCCGGGGTCGCCGCCGGATCGATGAAGGCGGTGGCGAAGACCCAGCCTTCGGCCGCCGGGCCCGCGCGCTCCAGGAACCGTGTGCCGAAGGCCCGTTGGGTGGCGACCCGGGCCCCGGAGAAGCCGGCCTCGCGCAGTGCCGCGGCGAAGGCGCCCGCTCGCTCCTGCCCTCCGCTGAACACGACCGCGTCCGACCCGGACGCGACGACCCGTGCGGCGAGCGCGGTGGGGTCGAGCTTCCCGGCGGCGACACTCGCGATGCTCGTGTCCCTGCCGTCGCGGCCGAGCGCCCGCTGGATGTAGTTGCACAGGGTCCAGGCGAAGTCGCCCTCGGCCCGGTCCTCGACCAGGAACACCTCGCGGGCGTCGGCCTCGCCCGTCAGATAGACGTTGCACGGGGCGGCGAGCAGCTCGTCACTCGGCGAGAGCTGTGCGTGGGAACGAAGCGTGGACGGACCGGCGTCCCTGACCTGGGACGTCACCCCCACCGACACGGAGACGACGGGCAGCACGGCCTGCGTGTAGGTGGTCTCGGCCGCGAGGAAACAGGCGTCCGTGGTCGGTCCCAACACCGCGAGGACCTGTTCGTCCTTCACCAGTCGCGTGGCCCGGCCCAGGGTCCGGTCGGGCTCGCCCCCGTCGTCGTACGCGCGCAGCGTCAGCCGCAGCGGACGGTCGTCGTCGGCGTTCACGTGGGCGACGGCCAGCCGGGCGCCGTTGAGCTGGGCCCGTCCGATCTCGCCGGTCGCGCCCGTGAGGTCGCCCTGGAAGGCCACGGACAGGTCGGCGCGCGGGCCGGACGAGGGTGAGCCTCCCGCGCCGGGCTTCTGTTCGCGCCGGTTCCCCCACCACCACGC
>NZ_JARGEE010000233.1:0-14521 GCF_033794485.1 Streptomyces sp. MB09-02B | reverse complement strand
TTTTCAGCAGAAAACGGGAAACCAGGTTTTTTCCTGTTTCGTTGGGTTGGAAATGTGTTTTAGGGAAAGGGCCTGTCCCCTCCCCCCTGTCACCCCCGACTTCGGAACGGTCATGACCGACGCACTCTTCGCCCTGCGCCCCTGGAACGCACCCGAGGTGACCTCCTGGGGGCGGCTGCCCATGAACGCCGTGGACCGGCGTGCGGGGGCGGTGTCGCTGGACGGCCGGTGGCGGTTCCAGCTGCTGGCGTCGCCCGAGCGGGAGCCCGGGCCCGGGTGGTCCTGGGCCGAACTCCCGGGCTCCTGGGCCCTCGACGTGGCGGAGGACCCGCCGCAGTACACCAACGTCCGGATGCCGTGGGGCCAGTTCCCGCCGGACTGCCCGCCCGAGAACCCGACCGGGGTCTACGAGCGGGAGGTCGTCATCCCCGCCGAGTGGGCCGGGCGCCGGATCGTCCTGCACGTCGGCGCCGCCGAGAGCGTGCTGCTCGTCCATGTGGACGGGCGGCCCGCCGGGCTCTCCAAGGACTCCCACCTGGCCGCCGAGTTCGACCTGTCCGGACTGGTCCGGGCCGGGGCGCGGGCCACCGTGCGGCTCACGGTGGTGAAGTGGTCGGACGCCTCGCACATCGAGGACCAGGACCAGTGGTGGCTGGGCGGCGTCACCCGCCCGGTGCTGCTGTACGCCACCGATCCGCTCCATCTCGCGGACGTGACCGTGCGGGCCCGCCGCGACGGGGAGCTGCGGGTGGACTGCCGGGTGCGCGCGGCGGCGGGGACGGCGACGGGCGCGCTGCCGGCCGGGTGGTACGTCAGCGGGGAGTTGGACGGTCCGGAGCTGGACGGCCTGGAGCTGTCCCGGGATCGCGAGTTCGACCGGCTCAACGCCGAGGACGAGCGGGTCTCCGACTTCCTCGGCGAGGTCCGGCTGGGCACGGTCGTCCCCGACGTACGGACCTGGAACGCCGAGACCCCCGAGCTGTACGACCTCACGGTCCGGCTGCACCGCGCCGACGGCACGGTGGCCGACACCTCGCGCCACCGGGTCGGCTTCCGCGACGTCGAGATCCGGGGCCGGGACCTGCTGGTCAACGGAGAGCGCGTCTACATCCGGGGCGTGAACCGGCACGACTTCCATCCGCTGACGGGGCGGACGGTGTCGTACGAGGACATGCGCGCGGACCTGCTGACGCTGAAGCGGTTCGGCTTCAACGCGGTCCGCACCTCCCACTATCCGGGTGACCCGGCCCTCTACGACCTCACGGACGAGCTGGGCTTCTACGTGGTGGACGAGGCGGACATCGAATCGCACGACCACGCCCACGAGATCGCCGACGATCCCCGCTATCTGAACGCCTTCGTGGACCGCGTCTCCCGCATGGTCCTGCGGGACAAGAACCATCCGTCGGTGATCGTCTGGTCGCTGGGCAACGAGTCCGACTACGGGGCGAACCACGACGCGGCGGCGGGCTGGCTGCGGCGCCACGATCCGACCCGGCCGGTGCAGTACGAGGGCGCGGCGAAGCTGGACTGGGCGGCCACGGACGACGCCTCCGACATCGCCTGCCCGATGTACGCGCCGATCGAGGACTGTGTGGCGCACGCGCTGTCGGGCGAGCAGACCAGGCCGCTGATCCAGTGCGAGTACTCGCACGCCATGGGCAACAGCAACGGCACCCTCGCCGACACGTGGGCCGCCATCGAGGCGACCCCGGGTCTTCAGGGCGGGTTCATCTGGGAGTTCTGGGACCACGGCATCCTCCAGCGTGTGAACGACGGACGACCGGCCGGGCGCGGGGGCGCCGGGCTGTACGGGAACGGGGTCGCCGGGCCCGGCCTGCGCTGGGCCTACGGCGGGGACTTCGGCGAGTCGATCCACGACGGCGCGTTCATCGCCGACGGGGTCGTGTTCCCCGACCGCACGCCCAAGCCGGTGATGTTCGAGCACCGGGAGATCGCCGCCCCGGTGCGGCTGTCGGTGGAGGGCGAGGGCACCTGGCGGGTGCTGCGGGTGCACAACCGCCAGCACTTCCGCGACCTTTCGTGGCTGGCCGCCGAGTGGGAGTTCGCGGCGGCCGACGGCGGTTCCTGGACGCTTCCGGCCCAGCTGCCGGACGTACCGCCCGGTGGCTCGGCGGTGATCGACCGGCCCGAGGTGGCGGGCGGGGCCGGCGAGATCTGGCTGACGCTGCGGGTGACGACAGCCGACGACGAGCCTTGGGCGCCGCGCGGCACCGAGGTGTGCTGCCCGCAGGTCCAGTGGTACCCGGCGGAGGAAGGCGAGCCGGTGGTGGGCGCCGAGGAGGATCTCGGGCACATCCCGCCGCCGGAGACGGACCCGGACGGGCTGCTGCTGCACCCGCTGCTCGCCTCCGCGCCGGTCCTGAGCCTGTGGCGTGCCCCCACCGACAACGACGTCCTCGGCGGTACGGCCGAGCGCTGGCGCGAACTGGGCCTGGACCGTATGGAGCGGGAGCCGGTCGCCGTTGAGCGCAAGGGCTCGACCGTCCGGGTCCGCTCCCGCTGGACCACGGGTGCGGGCGTCGTCGAGCACGAGCAGGCGTTCACGGCGCTGGTGGACGGCCGGGTGCTCGTCGAGGAGACGGCCGTGCTGCCCGAGGAGCTGACGGACGTGGCCCGGGTCGGCACGGTGTTCGAGACCGTCGGCGGTCTCGACGACATGGCCTGGTACGGGCAGGGCCCCTGGGAGAGCTACCCGGACCGGGCCGCCGGGGCGCCCGTCGGCCACCACGCGGCCCCCGTGGACGCGTTGTTCACCCCATATCTGCGTCCGCAGGAGAGCGGAGGCCGGCACGGTGTACGGCACTTCACGCTCTCCGGGGGCGGCCACGTCCTTGCGGTACGGCTGGACGGCCCCCGGCAGGTGTCGGTCACCCGGCACCGCGCGGCGGACCTGACGGCCGTCGCCCACCACGACGAGCTGGTGCCCCGGCCCGGCTGTGTGGTCCACATCGACGCGGCGCACCGGGGACTGGGCACCGCGTCGTGCGGTCCCGACACCTCGCCGTCGTACCTCGTTCCCCCGGGTGTCCACCGCTGGTCGTGGACCCTGCGGGCGCTCTGAACCCACCCCCCTCCCCTTCACCCACGGACCTTCCCACGGAGCACACGTGTGCACTTCGCATGAGCACGACCAGGGCGGGGCGGCCCCGCAGGCCGGCGCCGGCCGACGCAACTTCCTGCGGGCGACCGCGCTGATGGGTGCGGCGGCCGCCGTGCTCCCGGCGGCCGGTGCGGCGCAGGCCGCCGTCGAGGCCCCGGTCTCCGCCACCTCCACCGACCGCCGTCGGCCCGACCGGGACAGCCGCCGGTTCACGCTCGTCGTCATGCCCGACACCCAGTACCTCTTCGACGGGCCGAGCATCGACAGGGCGCCCGTCGAGGCGTCGCTGCGCTATCTGCTGGAGCACGGCCGGGAGGAGAACATCGTCTTCCTCTCCCACCTGGGCGACCTCACCCAGAACGGCACCGCGCAGGAGATGGGGGCGATCGGCGAAGCCTTCCGGCTCCTCGACCGCAGGGGCGTCGGCTACAGCGTCCTCGCGGGCAATCACGACGTGCGCTCCTCCACCGGCGACCAGCGGGGGCCGACCCCGTACCTGGACGTGTTCGGACCCGACCGCTTCGAGGGGCGGCCGACCTTCGGGGGCGCCTCCCCGGACGGTTACAACTCCTTCCACCTCTTCGAGGCGGGCGGCCGGCAGTGGATGGTGCTGGCCCTGGACTGGCGGCTCTCCGCGAAGGGCTTCGCCTGGGCGAAGGACGTCCTGGCCCGGCATCCGAGGGCACCGGTCGTCCTCACCACGCACGAGCTGGTCGACGGGGACGACTCCCTCTCCTCGTACGGGCAGACGCTGTGGGACCAGTTGGTCAAGGACCACGACCAGATCTTCCTCACCCTCAACGGGCACTACTGGCCGGCGGCGCGGGCGACCCGGAAGAACGCTGCCGACAACGATGTCCATCTGCACCTCACGAACTACCAGAACCGGTACTTCGGCGGCGCGGCGATGATCCGTCTGTACCGGTTCGACCTCGACCGGAACACCATCGACGTGGAGACGGTCTCCCCGTGGATCCTGGGCCGGGCGGCGAAGGGGCTCAACGAACTGGAGCGCCAGGAGAGCGAACTCTCCGGCGACGCCGACCGGTTCACGGTCGAGATCGACTTCGAGAAGCGGTTCGCCGGTTTCGCGCCGGTGCCCGCGCGGGCGTCGCGGCCGGTGTCGAAGATGCTGATACCCGGCACGGTCGCCTACTGGCGATTCGACGGCCAGGAGGACGGGGCGAAGGTCGGCGGCACCGTCCCGGACCGCTCCGGACACGGCAACGACCTCACGCTCGTGACCGTCGGCGGCGGCTCCCTCACCTGGTCCGCCGACCACCACCCGGACCAGCCCGGTCACGGCAGCCTGGAGTTCCACGGCGGCAAGCCCCCGCTGACAGGCGCGTACCTGCGGACGGTCGACAAGGCCCCCCTCAACTCGGCCATCTTCAGGGAGGGTTACACCATCGAGGCGTTCTACCGGCTGCCCGCCGACTGGAACCCCTCGAACCACGCGTGGGCGGGTCTCCTCGGCCGGACCGGCACGGGCGGCGCCGCGGGCAAGACCGCCGACGACCCGGACGAGCCGCTCGCCACGCTGTCGCTGTCGAACGACCGGGAGCCGCAGTGGGCCGTGCGCCCGCTCAACCAGCAGGGCATCGCGACCAACTGGGGCCAGGAGACCCCGCTGGAGACGTGGTGGCACCTCGCGGTCGTCAACGACGGCAGGCACACCACGCTCTACGTCCAGGGCTGCCCGGTCGTGCGCAACCCGAAGGCCACCGCCGTCGGGCTCGCCTCGGTCGGCCTGCCCTGGATCCTCGGGGGCTACGAGTACGCCGGGAAGATCGACCAGATCCTGCACGGGCGCCTCGGTGACGTCCGCGTCGTCGAACGGGCGCTGCCCGTCAAGTCGTTCATGAACCACTGAGACGCGAAGGAACCACAGCCATGTCCGACCTGTCCGGCACACCCGAGCAGCATCTGCCCTCCTGGGCCGATCCGTCCGTCTCCGCCGCCGACCTGGACGCGCAGGGGGTGTCGCGCCGTGGGCTCCTGCGGGGCGCAGGCCTGTTCGGTGCCGCCTTCGCGATGGGCGCGACGGGCGCCCTGACACCTCCGGCCTCGGCCGCCTCCCGCCCGTACGGAGGTGAGGACCCGCGGCTCGCCTACCTCGTCGGCGACCACCACATCCACACCGTCTACAGCCACGACGCCAAGTACACGTTCTCCCAACTGGCCTCGGAGGGCGCGAAGTTCGGCCTGGACTGGATGGTGTTCACGGAGCACGCCAACTTCGGGCACGCCGACTTCGGTGCCGCGCTGGAGCACAAGGAGATCCTGAGGGCCCGCGCCGAGAACCCCCGCCAGCTGATCTTCCAGGGCCTGGAGTGGTACATCCCGGCCGCCGAGCACTGCACGGTCTTCACCACCCCCGGCCGGCACGAGGTCGACCTGCTCACCCGCTTCGAGAGCGCCTACGACGGCAAGCTGCTGGGCTACACGGACGGGTCCGTGGGCGGCACGGACACCGCCCGCAACGAGGCGCACGCGGTCAAGGCGATCAAGTGGCTGGCCCAGCAGCGCCGTTCGGGCTACGTCGACGACGTGCTGGTCCTCGCCAACCACCCCTTGCGCCTCGGCATCGACTCCCCGCACGAGCTGCGCAACTGGCGCGACGCGGCACCCGAGATCATGATCGGCATGGAGGGCGCGCCCGGCGCCCAGGGCGCGGCCATCCCCGGCTGGCGGGGGACGACATCGATCCGGGGCGAGTACGAGAACAAGCCCTCCGCACAGTCCTGGCCCGGCTATCCGGAGGAGGCGTACCTCACGTACGGCGGTTTCGACTGGTCGACGGCGACCGTGGGCGGGCTGTGGGACGCGATGCTGGCCGAGGGCCGGCTGTTCTCGATCACCACCAACTCCGACGCCCACCGGATCGTCTTCGACACCTGGAAGAACGGTGACTGGCCGGCCGGCCAGAACTTCGACAACACGGGCAAGCTGCCCGACCCGGTGAACACCGACACCCCGCAGCCGGGCAGCGACTTCTGGCCAGGCCAGTTCAGCCGCACCCACGTCGGTGTCACCCGCCACGGGTACCGCTCGGTGATGGCGGGCCTGCGCGCGGGCCGGGTCTGGCTCGACCACGGCCACCTTCTCGACGGCCTCGACGTCCGGGTCAAGCGCGACCGTGACCACGGCCGGGGTGTCACCCTGGGCGGCCGGCTGCGCGTCCGCAAGGGCGAGCGGCTCACGCTGAACGTGACGGTGACGACCGCGTCCCGCGCCAACCCGCAGGGGATCCTGCCGGAGTTGGCCCACGTGGACGTCATCCGGGGTGCGGTGCGCGGTCCGGTGACCGACCGGGACGCCTGGAAGGCCCCGGACACGAGGGTCGTGCACACCAAGGACGTGAGCGGCCGCAAGGGCACGTACACCCTCCGCGTCCCGGTCACGGCGGGCGACGCATCCTTCTACCTCCGCCTGCGCGGCAGCGACGGCAAGCGGAACGGGGCGGGCTACCTGGGTGCGTCCATCGATCCGCACGGCCCGATCCCCCACGCCCCCGGCGACGGCGACCCGTGGGAGGACACGTGGTTCTACTCGAACCCGGTCTTCGTGGACGTGGTGGGAGGCTGAGCTTCCGCCGACCTGAAGGGGCGCGGGGAACTGCGCGACCGGCCACGACGGTCCGCAGTCCTCCACGCCCCTCAGGTTCTACGGCGCTCAGGCGTAAAAACGGGACAGGCTCTGCAGCACGGCCGCCGGCTTCGGTGCCCCCTCGATCTCGATCGTCCCGTCGACGGTGATCTGGACGCCGCCCGGCACGTCCTCCACGGACGCCAGCTTGCCCACCAGCCGGATCTTCGAGCCCACCTTCACCGGCGACGGGAACCGCACCTTGTTCAGGCCGTAGTTGACCTTCGTCGAGACGCCCTCGACGTCCAGCAGCTCGGTGAAGAGCGGGATGAACAGCGACAGGGTCAGGTACCCGTGGGCGATCGGCGCGCCGAAGGGGCCCTCGGCCGCCTTCTCGGGGTCGACGTGGATCCACTGGTGGTCCCCGGTCGCGTCGGCGAACGTGTTGATCCGCTCCTGGGTGACCTCGATCCACTCGCTGGCGCCGAGGTCGCTGCCGGCGAGCTTCTTGAGCTCGTCGATACCGTTCACGGTGATGCTCATTGGACGTTCCTTAGCTAAGAGTTGGTGCCGTAGCGCTTGCGCACCCGGGCTTTGAGGAGCTTTCCGGAGGCGGTGCGGGGCAGCTCGTCCGCGATCACCACCGACTTCGGGATCTTGTACTTGGCGAGCCGCCCGGCCAGTGAGGCCAGCACCTCGTCGGCGTCCAGGACGCTGCCCTCCCGGGGCACGACCACGGCGCGCGGCACCTCGCCCCACTTGTCGTCGGGTACGCCGATGACCGCGCACTCGACGACGTCGGGGTGGGCGAGGAGCTCGTCCTCGATCTCGGCGGGGTAGATGTTCTCGCCCCCGGAGATGATCATGTCCTTGATGCGGTCGACGATGAAGACATAGCCGTCCTCGTCCACGCGGGCCGCGTCGCCGCTGCGGAACCACCCGTCGGCGAAGACCGCGGCCGTCTCCTCGGGCAGACCCCAGTAACCGGGCATGACATGCGGTCCGCGGACGACGACCTCGCCGGGCTCGTCGACGTCGACGGGGGTCATGTCGGGGCGGACGACCCGTACGTCGCTGAAGAAGTGCGGTACGCCCGCCGACCCGGCCTTGCTGACGGCGTGCTCGGCGTCGAGGAAGAGCGTGCCGGGGGCGGCCTCCGTCATGCCGTAGCCCTGGAGGAAGGTGAGCCCGCGTTCCTGGAACCTGGCGATGAGCGGGGTCGGCACCGGGGAGCCGCCGCAGGAGAGCATCCTGAGCGACGACAGGTCGGCGTCGGCCCAGCGTGGATGCCGGGCGATCTGGTCGAACATGGTCGGCACGCCGAACATGAAGGTGATCCCGTGCCGTTCGATCAGCTCGAAGGTGGCCTCCGGGACGAAGGCCTCGACCAGGACGCAGGTGCCGCCCTTGAGCAGCACGGGCAGGGTGAGCATGTTCAGCCCGGCCGTGTGGAACAACGGGGCGGAGACCAGGGCGCGTTCGTCGGTGATGATGTCCTGGTCGACGAGCACGTTGACGGCGTTCCAGATGATGTTGCCGTGGGTGAGCATCGCGCCCTTGGGGCGGCCCGTGGTCCCCGAGGTGTACATGATGAGGCAGGTGTCGTCGGCGGTGACGGGCTGGTCGATCGGCTCGGCCTCCGCTCCCGCGAGCAGCGCCTCGTACTCGGTGCCGATCTCCACGAACGTGCGCACGTCGGTCTCGCCGCCCGGCAGTCCGGCGACGAGTGCGGTGAACCCTGCGCCGTACACCAGGGCCTTGGCCCCGGAGTCCGCCAGCTGGTAGGCGATCTCGGGGCCCGCGAGGCGGGTGTTGAGCGGGACGAAGACCGCGCCGAGGGTGCCCGCGGCGAACAGCGTCTCCAGGTACGAGGGGTGGTTGGGCCCCAGGTAGGCGATGCGGTCACCACGGCGGACGCCGGCGGCGCGCAGGGCGTGGGCGAGGCGCGTGGTGCGCTCGTACAGCTCCCCGTAGGTGAGGCGCGTGTCGCCGTGGATCAGCGCGGTGCGCTGCGGGGTCTTGCGGGCCCGGCGGGCGGGCCACGACCCCAGTCCCTCATTGCGCATGTCTGTGCCCCTGTCCGTCGTTGCACATGGGGAGGTCCATCTGCGTCCTCTACGGTTTCGTCAGGCCGAGCAAACGGGCGGCGTTCTCCTTGAGGATCTTCGGTTTGACCTCGTCCTTGATCGACAGCTTCTCGAAGTCGGCGAGCCAGCGGTCGGGGGTGAGGACGGGGTAGTCGGAGCCGAAGAGCACCTTGTCCTTGAGGAGGGTGTTCGCGTACTGCACGAGCTGCGGCGGGAAGTACTTCGGCGACCAGCCGGACAGGTCGATGTGCACGCCCGGCTTGTGCGTGGCGACCGCCAGGGCCTCGTCCTGCCAGGGGAAGGACGGGTGGGCCAGGATGATCTTGAGGTGCGGGAAGTCGGCGGCCACGTCGTCCACGTGCAGCGGGTTGGAGTACTTCAGGCGGATGCCACCGCCGCCGGGGACGCCCGCGCCGATGCCGGTCTGGCCGGTGTGGAAGAGGGCGATGGTGCCCGTCTCCTCGATGACCTCGTAGAGGGCGTACGCCACCGCGCGGTCGTTGGGGAAGAAGCCCTGGACGCTGGGGTGGAACTTGAAGCCCTTGACCCCGTACTCCTCGACCAGGCGGCGGGCCTGCTTGACGCCGGCCTTGCCGCGGAAGGGGTCGATGGAGGCGAAGGGGATCAGGACGTCCGCGTTGGCGGCGGCCGCCTCGGCGACCTCCTCGTTGGGGACGGGCTCGGTGCCGGTCGCGGACTGGGCGTCCACCGTGAAGATCACGGCGGCCATCTTCCGCTCGCGGTAGTAGGCGGCCGTCTCCTCCAGGGTGGGCTTGCGCTTGCCCTCGACCTTGAAGTAGGCGGAGGAGGCGTCGTGGAGGTCGTCGTCCAGGGAGGAGTTGCCCTTGGAGGACACCTCCGCGTGCGTGTGGACGTCGATCGCGACGAGTTCCTCGACGTTCATGGCCTGGCTCATCACGCCTCCGGGATCTTCGGGGCGGGGATGCCCACGGTCTGCGGCTCGGCGCCCAGCGAGGTCGGCCAGACGTCGGCGAGGGCCTCGGGGGTCCAGCCGCCGTTCGCGTACGCCGTCTTGATCTCCTGCGGGTGCGACCAGAGTGCCACCTTGTCGCCGCCGATGCCGATGGCCTGGCCGGTGACCCCGCGCGCCGCCTCGGAGGCGAGGAACGGGATCAGGGCCGCGCAGTCCTCGGGGGTGCCGAAGCCCTCGCCCTTGCGCAGGAAGTCCGGGAACGGCTTGCCCTCGCGCAGGGCCTCCACGTACGGGGCGAAGACCGGGATGGTCTCGGTCATCGCGGTGGCGGCGACCGGGACGATCGCGTTGACGGTGATGTTGGCGCGGCCCAGCTCCATCGCCCAGGTGCGGGCGAAGGCGGCGATACCGGCCTTGGCGGCGGCGTAGTTGGTCTGGCCGAAGTTGCCGCGCTGTCCGGCCGGGGAGCCGACGAGGATCAGCGAGCCGCCCTCGCCCTGCTCGCGCATACGGATCGCGGCGGCGCGGGCGCAGGTGAAGGTGCCCTTGAGGTGGGTGGTGATCACCGCGTCGAAGTCGTCGTCGGACATCTTCCACAGCACCTTGTCGCGCAGGATGCCCGCGTTGGTGACCAGGATGTCGAGGCGGCCGAACTCCTCCACCGCGCGACCGACCAGCCGGTCGGCGGCCTCGGTCGTGCCGACGGGGACGACCTCGGCCACGGCCTTGCCGCCCGCCTCGGTGATGGACTTCACGGCCGCCTCGGCCACGGCCTCGTCGATGTCGTTGACGACGACGGAGGCGCCGGCGGCGGCGAGGGCCTGTGCGTAGGCCAGGCCGAGGCCACGGCCACTGCCCGTGACGACGGCGACCTTGCCGGTGAGATCGATGCTGGGCACGAGGGGGTCCCTTCGAGTGGCGGTGCGGCTTCGAGAGCGAAGTGCGGGCACTTCGCTCTCGCGGTACTGCTTCGAAATCGAAGTTAAGAGCAATAGTTGTTGACGTCAATAGTTGTTGTTCCCCGGGCGTTGCGTCAT
Source organism: Streptomyces sp. MB09-02B (assembly GCF_033794485.1). NCBI lineage: Bacteria > Bacillati > Actinomycetota > Actinomycetes > Kitasatosporales > Streptomycetaceae > Streptomyces > Streptomyces sp. MB09-02B. The sequence goes on along the minus strand of NZ_JARGEE010000233.1, from coordinate 3,751 downwards.
GCTGGGGCCGTACGTACGCGCCGCCCCGCCCGGGGCGCAGGCCTGATCCCGCACGACAGGCCCTGGACCAGGGAGCCCGCCATCACCCGCCAGCAGACGCAGGACGCCGCCTCCATCGACGCGCACGAGCCGTGGATGCGCGGGCTGCACGCGGACACCGGCTACCTGCTGTACCGGCTGGGGCTGCGGTCCGGGCAGCTGTTCAACTCGTCCCTCCAGGAGTCGGGCCTCAGGCTGCGGCACTACGCGCTCCTGCGCTTCCTGGCCACGTCACCGGGCGCCCTCCAGCGCGAGCTGAGCGCCTCGCTCGGCTACGACCCGAGCGCGATCGTGGGGCTGGTGGACGACCTGGAGAAGCTGGGCTTCGCCGAGCGGCGCCCCTCCCCCGACGACCGCCGCAGCCGGATCGTCCTGCTCACCGACGACGGCCGGTCCTTCCTCCGTGACACCGACGAGGCCGGACAGCGGGTCTCCGACGAACTGATGGAGCCCCTCGACGCCGCCGAGCGCGAGACGCTCCACGCACTGCTGCAGAAGATCGCCGAGACCGGACTGGGGTGACACCATGCCGATGACCGCCGACGCGCTCCCGGCGCCGGGGCCCGTGCCCCGGCAGCCCGCGCCGGAGAGCACTCCGCCGGGGGCCGCCCGTTCCGCTCCCGACCGGCTGCTCGCCGTGCTGGCCGCCTTCGACCACGACCACCCGGCGCTCTCGCTGACCGACATCAGCCGCCGGGCCGGGCTGACCCTCACCACGGCCCACCGGCTGGTGGGCGCGCTCACCGAGTGGGGCGCCCTGGAGCGGGACGCGTGCGGGATCTACCACGTGGGGCTCCGGCTCTGGGAACTCGCGGCCCTCGCCCCGCGCGGGCTCGCGCTGCGTCAGATCGCGCTGCCCTACCTGGAGGACCTGTACGAGGCGACGCACGAGAACGTGCAGCTCGCGGTCCGCGACGGGGACGAGGTCGTCTACATCGAGTGGCTCTCCGGACGCTCGGCCGTCGGCGTCCACATCCGGGTCGGCGCACGCTGGCCCCTGCACGCCACGGGCGTGGGCCTGGCGCTCCTCGCACACGGCGACACGGCCTCCCAGGAGACCTACTGCCAGGGGCCGTTGGCCTTTTTCACGCCGTACACCATCACGGACGCGCCCCGGTTGCGCCGGGTGCTCGCCGAAGTGCGGCGCACGGGCGTGGCGGTGAGCAGTCGTCAGGTCACCGAGGACGCGCTGTCGGTGGCCGCCCCCGTGCGCGGACCGGGCGGGGCCGTGGTCGCCGCCGTCTCGGTCGTGGTGCCCCAAGCGGGCGCCCAGGTCCCGGTGCTGACGCCCGCCGTACGGGTGGCGGCACGCGGAATCTCCCGCGCCCTGGGCTGGCAGCCGGACGAACCCCGACGGGGTTCGCTGATTCCCGGCCGGGGCTCGTCGCCCGCCTGACCGATCACCGGCAGGCCCGGAGGACGTGGGCCTCGCAGGACTCCCACTCCGCCCCGGGGAGGTCTCCCGGGGCCGGTGGGGTGGTGCCGCCGATTCGGCTGTGCAGTGCGGGAGTTCAGGCCGACAGGCCCTCGTAGGCCGCCGCGAGGATCGCGAAGCCCCGCTCGTCGCCGAGGCCGCCGTCGATCATCCGGTTCATCATGTACGCCACGGTCATCCGGGCGTCGAGGTCGACCACCACGAGCGAGCCGCCCCAGCCGCCCCAGAAGCAGGTGCGCGGGTTGGGCAGTTGGCCGCCGTTCAGGCCGTAGCCCATGCCGTAGCGCATCGGGACGCGCAGGACGCTGTCGACGCCGTCGAACTGCTCCTCGAAGATCCGCTCGCACCCCTGCTCCGACAGCAGCCGCACACCGCGCGCCGCGCCGCCGCAGGACAGCAGCGACTGGACGGCGGCGACCGAGCGGGCGTTGCCGTGACCGTTCGCGGCCGGGATCTCGGCCCGGCGCCAGGCGGTCGTGTTGGGAGTGCCGTCCGGGATGGCCGGGTTGGGCGGCGGGCCGTCCCCGGTCGGCGAGGAGGGCGGCATGATGATCGGCGCCACCCGGTGGTCGTGCTCGGCGGGGAGCCCGATGTGGAAGTCGGCGCCCAGCGGTCCGCTCACTTCCTCGGCGAAGAAGGTGCCCAGGCTGCGGCCGGTGACCCGGCGGACGATCTCCCCGAGCAGATACCCCTGGGTCATCGCGTGGTAGCCCGCCTCGGTGCCGGGTTTCCAGGCCGGTGCCTGCGCGGCGAGCCGCGCGGTGACGGTCGGCCAGTCGTACAGGTCCTCCAGCGTCGTGGGAGCCTCGAAGCGGGGCAGACCGGCCGTGTGCGAGAGCACATGGCGCACGCGTACGTCCTCCTTGCCCGCCGCCGCGAACTCCGGCCAGTACGTGGCCACCGGGGCGTGCAGGTCCAGTTCGCTCCGGTCGGCGAGCATCAGCACGCACAGGGCCGTCATCGTCTTGGTGGTGGACCACACGTGGGTGAGGGTGTCCCGCTCCCACGGAACGGTGCGGTCGGCGTCGGTGTACCCGCCCCAGAGGTCGACCTCCGGCTCACCGTCCACGTACACGGCGACCGAGGCACCCACGTCCTTGTCGTCCAGCGAGGCCGCCAACGCCTCGCGCACCGCGGCGAACCGGTCCGTGCACGTGCCATGAGTCATTGCCATGGGGGGACGGTAACGGGTCGCGTCCGAGGGAGCCATCGAAATTGCCCGGGGCTCCGACGAGGAACCGCACCGGTCCGCACCGGTCGCACCGGTCGCACCGGCCTCCCCGGTGCCCCTGGTCGGGCGGCCCCGCACGGATCGCCTAGGCTGCTCCGTGCGGGGCTGCCGTACGGACAAGAGCGTGGTGGGAAATGCCGCTGAGGGACGACGATCCCACCGTCATAGGCGAGTACGTCCTGGAGGACCGGCTCGGCGCGGGTGGCATGGGCGTCGTCTACCGCGCCCGGTCCGCGTCGGGACGACTGGTCGCGATCAAGCTGGTGCACGCCCAGTACCGCGACGACGAGGAGTTCCGCTCCCGGTTCCGCCAGGAGGTCTCGGCGGCACGGCGGGTGAGCGGGGCGTTCACGGCCGCCGTGGTGGACGCCGATCCGGAGGCGGCCAGGCCCTGGATGGCGACGCAGTACGTCCCGGGCCCGACACTCGCCGACCTGGTGCGTGCGGAGGGGCCGCTGGGCGGCGCCCGGATCCGGGGCCTCGCGCTGGGGCTCGTCGAGGCCCTGCGGGACATCCACCGGGCGGGGGTCGTGCACCGGGACCTGAAGCCGGCGAACGTCCTGATGGCCGAGGACGGCCCGCGCGTGATCGACTTCGGCATCTCGCGCGCCGGCGACAATCTGCCGCTCACCGTGACCGGACGGGTCATCGGCACCCCGCCGTTCATGTCACCGGAGCAGCTGCGCTCACCGAGGGACGTCACCGCCGCGTCGGACCTGTTCTCGCTGGGGTCGCTGCTGGTGTACGCGGCCAGTGGGCACAGCCCGTTCAAGGCAGAGAGCCCCTATCTCGCGGGCTACCAGGTCATGTTCGAGGCACCGAAGCTGGACGCGGTACCCGAACCGCTGCGGACCATCGCCGATCGCTGCCTGGACAAGGACGCGACGGCCCGCCCCGACCTCGCCGAACTGCACGGCCTGTTCCTGGAGTTGGCGACTTCACCCGTCGGCGGCACGCTGGGCACCGTACCGGCGCCGGGGGCGGGCCACGCGGTCCGTTTCCAGGCAGCGAACGGCGAGGGTCCGCACCGGTTCCTGTGTTTTTTC
>NZ_JARGEE010000232.1:0-14561 GCF_033794485.1 Streptomyces sp. MB09-02B | reverse complement strand
TTTTTTGTGCTTCCTCGCCGCCTGTTTTTTGTATTGGTTTTTTGGTGGGGGGGTGTGTGTTGGTTTAGGTCGAGGGCGGGGCGTTTGGTGTGCCCCCACCTTGCCCACCCGGACGGGAAAACGCCCCGAATGAGCCTCCACGGTCTGCTAGACGTCGTAGTCAAGGACGCCCCCCTCGCGGAAGCGATCAGGGCGGCGTCCGACGGCCACCGCACCCACGTCGACCTGGTGGGCCCCCCGGCGGCCCGCCCCATCGCCGTGGCCGCCCTCGCCCGCGACGCCGGCCGCCCGGTCCTCGCCGTGACGGCGACGGGCCGCGAGGCCGAGGACCTGGCGGCGGCCCTGCGCTCCCTGCTGCCCCCGGACGGCGTGGTGGAGTACCCGGCGTGGGAGACCCTCCCGCACGAGCGCCTCAGCCCACGCAGCGACACCGTCGGCCGTCGTCTCGCCGTCCTGCGCCGCCTGACGCACCCCCGCCCGGACGACCCGGAGACCGGCCCGGTGTCGGTCGTGGTCGCCCCGATCCGCTCGGTCCTCCAGCCGCAGGTCAAGGGCCTCGGCGACCTGGAGCCGGTCGCGCTGCGCACCGGCGAGACGGCCGATCTGAACCGTACGGTCGAGGCCCTGGCGGCAGCCGCGTACTCCCGGGTCGAGCTGGTCGAGAAGCGCGGCGAGTTCGCCGTGCGCGGCGGCATCCTGGACGTCTTCCCGCCCACCGAGGAGCACCCCCTGCGGGTGGAGTTCTGGGGCGACGACGTCGAGGAGATCCGGTACTTCAAGGTCGCCGACCAGAGATCGCTGGAGGTGGCCGAGCACGGCCTGTGGGCCCCGCCCTGCCGTGAGCTCCTCCTCACGGACGACGTGCGCGCCCGCGCCCGCGACCTCGCCGAGCGCCACCCCGAGCTGGGCGAACTGCTGGGCAAGATCGCCGAGGGCATCGCCGTCGAGGGCATGGAGTCCCTCGCCCCGGTCCTCGTCGACGACATGGAGCTGCTGATCGACGTCCTGCCGAAGGGCGCGATGGCGATCGTGTGCGACCCGGAGCGGGTGCGCACGCGCGCGGCGGACCTGGTGGCCACCTCGCAGGAGTTCCTCCATGCGTCCTGGGCGGCCACGGCCGGCGGCGGCGAGGCGCCCATCGACGTCGGCGCGGCCTCCCTGTGGTCCATCGCGGCCGTCCGCGACCGGGCCCGTGAGCTGGACATGATGTGGTGGTCGGTGTCGCCGTTCGCCGCCGACGAGGAGCTGGACGCCGACACGCTGAAGCTGGGCATGCACGCCCCCGAGACCTATCGCGGCGACACCGCGAAGGCGCTCGCCGACACCAAGGGCTGGCTGGCCGACGGCTGGCGCACGGTGTTCGTGACCGAGGCCCACGGCCCGGCGGCCCGCACGGTCGAGGTGCTCGGCGGCGAGGGCATCGCGGCCCGGCTGGAGGCCGACCTGGCGGAGATCGCCCCGTCGGTCGTGCACGTCGCCTGCGGCTCGATCGACTACGGCTTCATCGACCCCGCCCTGAAGCTCGCCGTCCTCACCGAGACCGACCTGTCCGGCCAGAAGGCGGCCGGCAAGGACGGCGCCCGGATGCCGGCCCGCCGCCGCAAGACCATCGACCCGCTCACCCTTGAGGCGGGCGACTACATCGTCCACGAGCAGCACGGTGTCGGCCGCTACATCGAGATGGTCCAGCGGACCGTGCAGGGCGCGACCCGCGAGTACCTGGTCGTCGAGTACGCCCCCGCCAAGCGCGGCCAGCCCGGCGACCGCCTCTACATCCCCACCGACCAGCTGGAGCAGATCACCAAGTACGTCGGCGGCGAGGCGCCCACGCTGCACCGCCTCGGCGGCGCCGACTGGACGAAGACCAAGGCGCGCGCGAAGAAGGCGGTCAAGGAGATCGCCGCCGACCTCATCAAGCTGTACTCCGCCCGGATGGCGGCGCCCGGCCACGCGTTCGGCGCGGACACGCCCTGGCAGCGGGAGTTGGAGGACGCCTTCCCGTACGCGGAGACGCCCGACCAGCTGACGACGATCGCCGAGGTCAAGGAGGACATGGAGAAGACGGTCCCGATGGACCGCCTGATCTGCGGCGACGTCGGCTACGGCAAGACGGAGATCGCGGTGCGGGCCGCCTTCAAGGCCGTACAGGACGGCAAGCAGGTGGCGGTGCTGGTGCCGACGACCCTGCTGGTGCAGCAGCACTTCGGCACCTTCAGCGAGCGGTACTCGCAGTTCCCGGTGAACGTCCGGGCCCTGTCCCGCTTCCAGACGGACACCGAGGCCAAGGGCACCCTGGAGGGCCTGCGCGAGGGCGCGGTCGACATCGTCATCGGCACCCACCGGCTGTTCTCCTCCGAGACCAAGTTCAAGGACCTGGGCCTGGTCATCGTCGACGAGGAGCAGCGCTTCGGCGTCGAGCACAAGGAGCAGCTGAAGAAGCTGCGCGCCAACGTGGACGTGCTGACGATGTCCGCGACGCCGATCCCGCGCACGCTGGAGATGGCGGTCACGGGCATCCGCGAGATGTCCACGATCACCACACCCCCGGAGGAGCGCCACCCGGTCCTGACCTTCGTCGGCCCGTACGAGGAGAAGCAGATCGGCGCGGCGATCCGCCGTGAACTCCTGCGCGAGGGCCAGGTCTTCTACATCCACAACCGGGTGGAGTCCATCGACCGGGCGGCGGCCCGGCTGCGCGAGATCGTGCCCGAGGCACGGATCGCGACGGCCCACGGCCAGATGTCGGAGCAGGCTCTGGAGCAGGTCGTCGTCGACTTCTGGGAGAAGAAGTTCGACGTGCTCGTCTCCACCACGATCGTGGAGTCGGGGATCGACATCTCCAACGCGAACACGCTGATCGTGGAGCGCGGAGACACCTTCGGTCTGTCGCAGCTGCACCAGCTGAGGGGCCGGGTCGGCCGGGGCAGGGAGCGCGGTTACGCGTACTTCCTCTACCCGCCGGAGAAGCCGCTGACCGAGACCGCCCACGAGCGTCTCGCGACCATCGCCCAGCACACGGAGATGGGCGCCGGTATGTACGTGGCGATGAAGGACCTGGAGATCCGGGGCGCGGGCAATCTGCTGGGCGGCGAGCAGTCCGGCCACATCGCGGGCGTCGGCTTCGACCTGTACGTACGGATGGTCGGCGAGGCGGTCGCGGACTACCGGCGGCAGCTGGAGACCGGGGAGATCGAGGAGGAGCCGCCGCTCGAGGTCAAGATCGAGCTGCCGGTCGACGCGCACGTCCCGCACGACTACGCGCCGGGCGAGCGGCTGCGGCTGCAGGCGTACCGGGCCATCGCCTCCGTGAACACCGAGGCCGACATCGCCTCCGTGCGCGAGGAACTCGTCGACCGGTACGGCAAGTTGCCCGAGCCGGTGGAGAACCTGTTGCTGGTGGCCGGGCTGCGCATGCTGGCCCGCGCCTGCGGCGTCGGTGAGATCGTCCTCCAAGGCACCAACATCCGCTTCGCCCCGGTGGAGTTGCGGGAGTCGCAGGAGCTGCGCCTGAAGCGGCTGTACCCGGGCACGGTCATCAAGCCGGCCGCGCACCAGGTGCTGGTGCCGCGCCCGAAGACGGCGAAGGTGGGCGGGAAGCCGCTGCTCGGGCGGGAACTGCTGGGCTGGACCGGGGAGTTCCTGGCGTCGATCCTGGGGTCGTAGGGGTTCGCGCACCCGTCCCCCGGCCGGCCTCGGTGTCGAGCAGGGGGGACGGGGAACCCCCGCAGGACCGCGTACGAGCACAGGCAGAGGAAAGGGGTGTCGCGTGGTGCGTCTGAGGGGTGGGGTCGCCACCGTCGCTCTGGTATTGGTCACCGCGACCGGCTGCGAACTGGACGACGCGGGCGGCGCGGCCGGACCGCAGGAGGTGCCCGGCGGGGGCGGTGCCGCGTTCGCCGCCGCGGAGGGGCTGACCGTCAAGGGCCGGGCGCCCAAGAGCAATTACGACCGCGGCGAGTTCGGCAGTCCCTGGGCCGACACGGACTCCAACAGCTGCGACACCCGCGTTATCTCTATGCTTCGCGCCGTGATGGACCTGTTCTCGCAGCGTATGCAGGGTGTGGTCGGCTGTGCGGGATGAGAGGCACGTGAGTTACGGGCTCCCGCGGACTCGCGGGAAGAAGGCTGTGCTTTCGACCGTGGTTGTCGCCGCGTTCGTCGCAGGCTGTGATGGCCTGGAGCCGGGCGGAAGTTCCGCAGGATCCGGACCGGACGCAGTTGCCGGCCAGGCGGTGAGCCCGTTGACGAATCCCGACGGGACGAAGCCGGGGCTCGCCGCGCTCACGTCGGAAGCGGACAAGGCCAACGCACGCAAACTCATCCAGGGACTCACTACAAAGGGGCGTGGGCCGAAGACGGGCTACGAACGGGATGAGTTCGGCTACGCGTGGATGGATACGGCGGACGGGGTGCCGCTGGCGAGGAACGGTTGTGACACGCGGAACGACTTGTTGAGACTCCATGGGAGGCACGTGCAGTTCCGTTCGGGTTCCGACTGCGTGGTTGTTGCGATGGACCTGTACGACCCGTACACCGGCAAGGACATCTCTTGGAAGAAGGCGAAGGCCACCGAGGTGCAGATAGACCACGTGGTCCCGCTCTCCTACAGCTGGCAGATGGGCGCCGCCCGATGGCCGGAGAGCAAGCGCAAGCAGCTGGCGAACGACGTGCTCAATCTGCTTCCTGTCGAAGGGCGCGCCAATTCGGCGAAGCGGGACTCGGGGCCCGCGTCCTGGTTGCCGCCGAACAAAAAGATCCGGTGCTCGTACGTGGTGCGCTTCGCGCAGGTCGCCGACAAGTACGAGCTCCCGGTGACGGCGGCGGACAAGGCGATGATGATGAAGCAGTGCGAAGGCTGATCGAGCCGCAGTGACGTGGGAAAACGCCATCGCTTTGGGACTGTGGGACACGTACGCTTCCCGCTGTGGCTGACCGCATACAGAAGATCGTGACGGAACTGCCGGGCCTGAAGAGCGTCACCGACGTCTGGAAGGCGGCCGACCGTCGCCTGGCGCAAGGGGACGCCGCCTTCGTCGCGGACCTCGGCATCGCGCTCGCCGGGGCGTACGGCTCCGAGCCCAGGCCGATCTGGCAGTACGGGAGCGTCTTCGACCACCTGCTCCGGCTGCTGGCCACTAATCCCGGCCCCGGGAACGTGAGGCAGGCGCTACGGCTGGTCTCCTCGATGGAAGCCGCGCACAGGAAGCTGGACCACTACACGGCATCGTTGCTGGCCTCCAGCCACCCGGCAGAGGAACTCGCCGAGGCGTTCACCGGCAACGCCTCCGAGGAACTGCGTGCCTGCCTGGTCCATGAGCTCGTACTCAGGGGCGTCGCAGTCACGCAGACGCCGGGGATCGCAGGGTGGGCGACATCGCCGCACTGGAAGCACCATCCACTGGGATGGCTGCCGCTGGCGTTGTCGGACGTGGAGGGACAGCCGGATCTGCCGAGCTACAGCACCCAGGGCAGCAGCCACTCGATGCCGTACGGCCCGTCGGAGAACGGTCGCGTGGTGGTCGAACGCGGGGCGCACGTGCCGCCGGTCGAGGAGACGACGACCCCTGCCGTTGCCAAGGGCATCAGCGCGGCCGTGGCGAACTGGGCAGATGAGTCCAACGGCCGGATCGAGGCACGAGTCTTCGACCTGGCGGCTCCCCTGGATGCCGAATCGGTACCGAGCGCGTTGCTGGCACTGGGACTGGAGTGCCTGAAGGATGCGGGGAGGAAGACCGCCTTCTCGGTCATGGCCTGTCCGCCGGACCGGGCATGGCGGGTGCTCTTCGCCGCCGCCTCCTCGGGAGGGGCGTACAACTCGGGTGCTCGCGGCGCCTACGGCCGACTGGCCGCGTGGCAGTCCCTGGCCAGCCTCGCCGGGGCCGCGGAGGGTCCCCCTGTAGAGACGGTCGAGGCACGTGCACGGGAGTGTGCCTGGTACGTCTTCGACGCCGACACCCAGTGGTTCGAGCGCGTGGCCTGGGACATCGGCCTGGCCGCAGTGTCTCCAGAAAGCCGATGGCTTGCGGTGCTGGCCGCGACGGACACCGACTGAGCAAGCCCCGCAATTGCTTCGGTAATTGCTTCGGTGAAGCTTGACCACTTTGCAGACGTCCCTCGTGGCCGTCCAGCCGACGGCATGGGAGCCGGCCGGACAGTCGCGAGACGCGGTCGTGCAGAGCGCGGGCTACGAGGACGGAACGGCCCGCATGGCGCGGCGGAGACTAGCCCGGGCGGCGGTGAGATCGTCTTCCGTCTCACTCAGCCTGCCCTCCAGGGCGGCGATCCGACTTCTGGCCTCTGACAGCTGCTCGTTCAGAGCGGTGTCCCGCTGCTCCAGTTGTTGCACCCGCTGGATCAGCTCGTTCTGGTCCACTCCGTCCAACTCGGCACCGAGAGACAGCCGGACCCGGTTCAAGAGCCGGTCACGTTCCCTCTTGAGATCCTTGATCTCTTCGCGTGCCAAGGCGAGGTCCGTCCGCAACCCGGCAGGGGACACCTGCCGCGCCACCGGAACGGGGGCGTCCTGGCTTACCTGTTCTCGCTGGGCGGTGATGCCGTCCTGAAGGGCCTGGTGCACCTGGGGCTGGTTGTAGACGAACCACGTGGACACCCCCGCGTCCCGGGCCACCTGGCTGACGGTGACGCGCCGTCCCGAGCGGAGAAGGCAGGCCACTGCATCGAGCGCCCGCCTGGTCTTCTCCTCGCTGTCCTTGGCGCGGCTGGCGCGCAGGCGCTCGACCCGTGCGTTGCGGTCATTGCCGCCTGAAGCGGCGGGATTCTTCATTCGGGGCTCCGTGTCGTCAGTGCCTGCAAGGGGACGAAGGCCGCTGCGGACCGGGCCTTGCGCAGCTCGCGCGAGGCGGATTCGACGACCGCGCGCTCCTCGGCGGGCAGCGCGTCGAGCTTCCTCCGCATCTCGTCGGCTGACTTCGAGTACGCGCGGATCTGGTCGTCGAGATTGCGAACAACCCAGTCCGCAGCCTCCATCGCCAGGGCGGCCTCCTTGTCGGCCCGCAGGTCCGCGATCTGCTGTTCCAGGGCTGGCAGGTAGGAGGGGTCGGGCCGGTAGAAGTCGCATCCAGCACACTGGAAGCGGATGCGGCAGTGCCCGCCTCCGGCCTTGACGTTGCTCGGTTCGGTACAGCCGCCGTATGGGACCCCGACGCTCTCCACTTCGTAGGCCAGTGGGTCGCCGAAGCCGCGGGATTCCCCGTGCCGGTCGACGGCGAATGCCGCGACCGTTCGCACGGCTTCCTGTTTCCGGCTGAGGGAGACCTTGTAGTAGCCCATGGTGACGTCCAGCGACCGGTGGTCCATGAGTTCCCGGAGTACGTCCGGTCGGGTTCCGGCGTCCGCGTGACGCTGGGCGTAGGCGTGGCGGAAGCCGTAGGGGACGATCTTGGCGCGGTCGTATGCCAGTGGTTCGCCGTTGTCGCCCATGCGCTCGTCCCAGATGCCGGGGATGAGCTCGTCGACCCAATTGCGGAAGATACGGCTGCAGAACTGTGCCGAGGTGAGGTGGCGACGGCGGGGGCGGTTGCGTTGACCGGGGGACGGGAAAAGCCACTGAGTGCAGGCCGGTACCGGAGGGAGGGTTTCCAGCTCCTTCTGCCAGGCCTCGATCTCCCGGGCGGTGCTCTCGGAGATCGGCAGGCGGCGGCCGTGGCGGCGCCGTTTGTGGTTGTCGTAGATCAGCGTCGGTTTGCCGTCGATCCACTCCAGACAGTCCCGCCGCAGGCTGGTGACCTCGCCCGGTCGGCGACCTGTGTCCCTCAGGACTGTGTAGACCACCTGGTACATACGGGCGAAGTCGGCAGTGGTCCAACCGCCGCTCTCGTAGGCCGTGGACGTGCCCAGCAGGTCGATGTGCGCATCGAGTTGGGCGATGACGTGTTCGGGAACGGCTCGGCCGATGTCGTCCTCGCTCACTTCGATCGCCGCGATGGTGTGGAAGCGAGGATTGATGGCGAACCCACCGGGGATGTGGTCCATCATTCCGGCTTGCCGAGCGAACTCGAGGAACGCACGCCAGCGCCGCAGCAGTGCTCGCCTGTGGCTTGTCGAGTGGTCGTGCCCGTCCTCAGGACGCTTGGTGACACGGAAATGGTCCACTACGGCGTTCATGTCCGCCATCGACAGCCGCTCAGGGGTGTCGCCCTCGGAGCGGTGAACCAGCGCGGCCGACGCGATGGTCGCGGCGTACACGGTCTGCCTCAACTCCAGAACATCGGGACGCGTCACGCGCCCGTACTCCTTGACGAGATCTCGCAGCCACCTCTGTCGCACCGGCCGGAAGTCGATCACGCCGTGAACAGCCTTGTACTTCCTTCCCCGCCCCGCCGTGAGGCCTACCAACGAGCATTCCCATACGTCGCCCGAGGTGGGGTCGGCGCCTTCGAATTCCGCCCGGGCACGTCGGACGTGAAGGAGGACGTCTTTGAGTACGCCTCTGGAGGCAGCGGGGAGTTTGGAGGAGACGCCGGAGTCAAGACTCAGGAGGGAGCCGAGTTCCTGCGGGAGACCGGCCACGATGCGGCGCATGCGTTGGGGGACGAGGCTGATTCCAGTGTCGTCGCGTTGCTGAAGCCCATACAGAATCTCCTGTCGCACGGCTGGGGAAACTTGTGCCAGAGAGAACTGGGAGACCCCTGGCTTCACTCCGTCCGTGTCGTTCGGCCGTCGACGAGCCACCACCGGGGTGTACGTCGTGTCGAAGTCCGCAGGATTTCCTCTGCGGAGACGGGCCTTGCGGCAGGCGTTGCAGCGACTGCCGTTGTTTCCGACGTGCGTGGAGCAAGCCGGGACTACGCAGGTGAATACGTGGGTCGTCGGATTGTCTGGATCAGCTGTGAAAAGCGCCTTGGTCGGATCCCATTCGGTCGTTCGCCAACCGGAAGCCAGGCGTTCTGCGAGCCAGGCGGACCAGTCGGTGAGCGGGGTTGACTGTGGGGGAACCGCGGCGAGCACGGTGCTCGATGTCATCGCGCGATCTCCAGGGTGAGGCTGTCGACGGCCGAGCGAAGGTCCTCGTCCTGAGCGTGGAGATAGACAGCCGTGCTCGCCGACGACGCATGCCCCAGCAAGGTCTTTACGACATCGGGCGCCACGCCGCTGCGAATCCAGCGGGTTGCCGCTGTGTGCCGCATCATGTGCGGCCGGGCGCGCAGGCCGCAACGGTCACCGATGCGCTCGATGACCTGCTTCGCGTTCGAGTACGACATCGGACGGCCCGCCCAGCGGCCGACGAGATTCACGAAGACGTAGTCACAGCCTGCCGCTCCGAAAACGTCTTCCCGCTCGGCCAGATACTCGCGGTACCGGTGAACGGCGGTCTGAGCGAGGGGCACCGCACGGTGCCGGCCGGCCTTGGCGCGTGCCCCGTTCTCGTTGTCCTGGCGGGGGCGGATGTGCAGGTGGGCGCCACCGGTCCGGCAGCCTAGATGTGTGGAATCCGGGAGTAGGTGCATGTCCTCACGCCGCAGCCCGAGGGCTTCGCCGATGCGGAGGCCCGCCTCCACCAGGACGGTCAGCAGCAGCCGGTCACGCGCGGTGCGAGCGGCATCGAGAATCTGATCCGTCTGGGCACCGGTGAGAGCCTGCGGTGCCCGCTCGATCTCGGGCGTCTTGAGAACCCGGGCCTTGACCATCAGATGCTGGCCACCCTCGCCGGGGGCGAAGCCCACCGGGGCATGGGTGAGGAAGCGCGGTTCGCTGAGACGCGCTGCGACCTCGTGATCCACATGGCCCTGGACCGCGCAGAAGCGGAGGAACTCGCAGACCGCGGTGAGCGTGGCGTTGACCGTCTTGCCGGTCGGAAGCCGTCCGTACCGGGTCGGTGTCCGCTCGACGTGGAACTTGAACAGGCTCATGTCCCCGAGTCGGGCGGCCTTCCAGTCGGCGCCCCGCTCCGTGCACCAGTTGAGAAAGCGGCCGATTCTGGGGATGTATGCGCGCTGTGTCTGCGGTGACCGCCCGGCTCCGCGCAGGTACAGGGAGAACTCGCGGGCCTCGGGGTGAGGCGCGAAAGTCTCCTCGTCGACCAGCAGCCAGGTGATCTCGCCGGTGGCAGGCGACACGGCCTTCTCTGCACGTAACGTCACGGGATCTGCTTCCTGTCTCCGATGCCACTCATGTGCCTCATGGCATGACTGATAACTGCGAGGGACAAGAAGGCGTTACGGCTGTGCCTCATGTGCATCGAGGTCAGGAGGGAGATAGAGATAACCCGCGACGACATACTCAAGCGCGACCTGGACGAGGTGAGGTTCCGGGCCGACGACTGCACGGTGGTCTCCGGTGTGCTCGACCCGGACCCGTACACCGGGGAGGACGTGCCGTACGTCCGGGGCCGCAGCAAGATCGACGTGGACCACATCGTGGCCCTCTCCGACGCCTGGCAGAAGGGCGCCCAGCAGTGGGACGACAGCAAGCGGATCGCCCTGGCGAACGATCCGCTCAACCTGCTCGCGGTCGACTCGGGCACCAACCGCGGCAAGGGCGACGGTGACACGGCCACCTGGCTGCCGCCCAACAAGGCCTACCGCTGCACCTATGTGGCCGCCCAGGTCGCGGTGAAGGCGAAGTACGGCCTGTGGGTCACCTCCGCCGAACAGGACGCCATGAAGCGGGTCCTCGGCACCTGCCCCGAGCAGAAGCTGCCCACGGGCGGCAACCCGACGAAGGCGCCGGCCCGTTTTCACGCGGACTGACGCCTCGGCGGTGCCGCCTCGCGGCGTGGTGGGTCAGCTGAAGTCCTCGTCGAGGTCGACGACCTTGCCCTTGGGGGCCTCGGCCGGCACCGGCTTGTCGAAGTCGGTGAAGACGAGGTCGCCGGGCTCCTTCGCGGACTTGCTGACGACCCGCAGCAGGTACGGCTTGCCCTCGGTGGCGACGTACAGGGTGTAACTGTCCTTGCCGTCCTTCTCGTTCAGGGTGAAGGCCGGGGTGCCGTCGACCTCGGCGGTCTTGCCGCGCGTGGCGTCGGAGTCGACGTCCTCGAAGTCGGCGAGGACGGTGTCGAGGTCGCAGAAGCTCGCGATGTCCTGGGAGTCCGCGGACTTCGCGGACGTCTTGGTCCACTTGCCGGCGAGCATGTCGACGACCATGTCGGCCTCCTCCTTCGAGGAGTCCTTCGACTGGGCGCGCAGGAAGGCCTCGTCGTACTTCATGTACAGGGTGTCGCCGACCTTGATCAGCTCGGCCTGGCCCTCGCCGCCGATGCTCATGGTGCCGGCGCAGTCGCCCTTCTTGTTCATCGCCATGTCCATCTGGACCGTGCCGCCGGCCGAGTCGTCCTGGATCTCGCCCTTCATCCGGAGCGATTCGGCGTCCGAGGTGGCCTTCACGGCCTTGTCGGCGATCTCGCCGCCGCTCAGGCCCGCGAAGGGGCCGTCGGCCTTGTCGTCGCCGGGCAGACATCCGGTGAGCGAGAACGTGGCCGCGGCGGCGATGCAGAGAGCGGCGAGAGCGGTGCGACGCATGGGAGTTCCCCCCTGGGAATCGATGGGTGAGGCGGAGCGGCGGGCGTCGTACACAGCGCGCAGATGTGTGATCGCCTGGATCGGACGGTCCGCCGTTCGATGGGTCAATAAGAGCAGAGCCTGTGAACCGAGTCAACACGGTTCACGGATTCCAGTGTGTTCACGGTGTGAAGGGGTAGATCTTGCGTGCGTCGGTATGCTCGACGTCACACCACCAGGTACGAGGGGAGCCGGGCGCGTGCAGGGGAACCAGACAGAGGTCACGGCCGCGGACATCGCGCGGCTCGCCGGGGTAGGGCGCGCCGCCGTCAGCAACTGGCGCCGACGGCACGCCGACTTCCCCAAACCGGTCGGCGGCACCGAGACCAGCCCGGCCTTCGCGCTCAGCGAGGTCGAGGAGTGGCTGCGCGACCAGGGCAAGCTCGCCGAGGTGCCCCTGAGGGAGCGCGTCTGGCAGCAGGTCACCGGTCACCCGGAAGGCCCCGTCACCGCCCTGGTGCACACCGGCTGCGCCCTGCTCCTCCTCCACGACCGGCCCCTGGCCTGGCTGGAGTTGAGCGCCGTCCCCGACGACGGGGATCTGGCCCGGACGCTGCCCGAGGCACTGGCGGAGGTCCTCGTCCCGCGCTTCGGAGCGACCCGTGAGCCCGCCGTACCCCGGCCGCGGCCCGCCGAACTCCTGCCCTCGATCCCCCTGCTGCGCGGCGCCACCGAACTCGCGGCCGATCTGGGGGCGCGGCAGACCTTCGAGTTCCTGCTCGCCCGGCACCTCGACGCCAACCCGCGCCAGTACACGCTCACTCCCAGTGAACTCGCCGAGCTGATGGCCGAACTCGTCGGGCCCGCCCGCTCGGTGCTCGACCCGGCCTGCGGCACCGGCGCCCTCCTGCGCGCCGTCGCCGCCCGCCCCGACCAGGAGCTGTACGGCCAGGACAGCTCCGGCGAACTGGCCGCCCTCACCGCGCTCCGGCTCGCCCTGCGCACCGGGAGCACCGTCCGCACCGCCCCGGGGGACAGCCTCCGCGCGGACGCGTACGAGCATCTCAGGGCCGAGGCCGTCCTGTGCCACCCGCCGTTCAACGAGCGCAACTGGGGCCACGACGAACTCGCCTACGACCCGCGCTGGGAGTACGGCTTCCCGGCCCGCACGGAGTCCGAACTCGCCTGGGTGCAGCACACGCTGGCCCGCCTGGTGGACGGCGGCACCGCCGTGCTGCTGATGCCGCCGGCCGCCGCGAGCCGCCGCTCCGGGCGCCGTATCCGCGCCGATCTGCTGCGCCGGGGCGCGCTGCGCGCCGTGATCGCCCTGCCGGTCGGCGCTGCGCCCCCGTACAACATCCCGCTGCACCTGTGGGTGCTGCGCAGGCCCGGCAAGGCCGCCGTGCCACCGCAGTTGCTGCTCGTCGACACCGGGCGGCTGGTGCCCGAGGGGCGGAGCGGGTTCGACTGGGCGGCCGTGCGCACCGCCGTGCTCGACGCCTGGCGGCCCTTCGACCGGGGGGGCGGGACGGCGGAACAGCCGGGGCTGAGCCGAGCGCTGCCGGTCATCGACCTGCTCGACGACGACGTGGACCTGGCCCCCGCCCGGCACCTGCCGCCCCCGGCCGCGGGCGGCGGCGCCGAGGAACTGACCGCCGTACGCGAACGCCTCGGCGAGACCCTCCGGCTGACCGCCGACCTCACGCCCCCGCTCGCCGAGGAGGCGCCGTCCGCGCGCTGGCCGCTCACCACGGTCGGTGAACTCGCGCGCGGCGGAGCCCTGGTGCTGCGCACCGGCGGGAACGGCCCCCACGCGCGCGTGCTCACCGACCACGACGTCCTGGCCGGCACGGCCCCCTCGGGCACGCTGCCGGAGACCGGTGGCGAGGCCCCCGTCCTCGTCCAACCCGGCGACGTCGTCGTCCCCGTCCTCGGGGGCGGCGGTATCGCACGGGTGATCGACGAGGAGACCGCAGGCGCGGCCCTCGGCCGCAACCTGACCCTGCTGCGCCCCGACACGGCCGCGCTCGACGCCTGGTTCGTCGCCGGTTTCCTGCGCTCCACCGCCAACAGCCGCCAGGCCAGCAGCTACGCCTCCACCGCGACCCGGCTCGACGTCCGCCGTCTCCAACTGCCCCGTCTGCCCCTGGACCAGCAGCGCCGCTACGGCGAGCGGTTCCGCGCCCTCGCCGCCTTCGAGGACGCCCTGAGGCAGGCCGGCCGCCTCGGCGAACGCCTGGTGCGCGGCATGTACGACGGCCTGACCGACGGCACGGTCGCCCCGGACTGAGCCGGCGACAGCCGTCCCCGCCCCGCCGACTCCCCGCCGACCGCCCCGCTCCGCCGACTCCCCGCCCCGCCAACTCCCTCGCGCCGCCCGCTCCCATGCCTACCGGACGGAACCGCTCCGCCCGGGACGGCGTGACCAGCACTGCGGTACTACAACGGTTGTCCACAACCCTGGACCTCATGTCGTCGTCGACCGATACCCTCGGGACGACATCGCACATCCGCTCTCACCAGGCCCTCAGGAGCAGCCATGCAAGGCCACGGCTACGCGCCGACACCGCCCCCCGGCCCCGATCAAGGGGGCCAGGTCACACTCCGTGTGATCTTCGTGGTGGTCGCGGTCATGAGCTGCGGTCTGCTCGCCTGGGCCTGCCTGCTGCGGCTCGCCTCGGTGACCCGCAGGCCCCGCGACTGGTGGCTGTTCGCCCTGGCGATCATCCACATCATCGTGACGCTCTACATCATCGGCACCGACCCGGGCGAGGAGGAGTTCACCACCTGGCGCGGTGACGTCGGCATGGGGCTGCTCCTCGGCGGACTCGCGGCGATCGTCGCGTACTACCTGTACGCGGACATACGTCACTTCAGCCGCGCCCGTACGGTCGCGCCGTCGCCGTACGCCCAGACCACGGCGTACTCGGGGCAGACCGGGTACACCACCCAGCCGTCCGGCTACAACCCCCAGCCGTCCGGCTACAACTCCCAGCAGTCCGGGTACAGCTACCCGCCGGTCCAGGCCCCCCAGCCCTACACCTGCCCCTTATACACATTCCCGAGCCCACGAGAAAGGCAAAAATACCTAATACCTTTTTT
>NZ_JARGEE010000231.1:0-14594 GCF_033794485.1 Streptomyces sp. MB09-02B | reverse complement strand
TCCAGCAAAAAAGGGAATAGGGTTTTTTTGCCTTTTTGGGGGGCCCGGGGATGTTGATAAGAGCCCGCCCATCCCCCCACGTCCAGAACCCTCACGGTCCTCGCCGCAGGCGTCCTCGCCCTCTCCCTCACCGCGTGTGGCGGTGACGACGACAAGGGCGACACCGCCGACAACGGCAACGACGGCGGCAGCGAGGCCACCGTGCAACTCCCCAAGCTCGACGGCCAGAAGCTGGAGGTCGCGGCCGTCTTCACCGGCCCGGAGCTGGACAACTTCCAGAAGGTGCTGGACGAGTTCGAGAAACGCACCGGCGCCTCGGTGACGTTCGTGCCGACCGGCAACAACACGTCCACGTTCCTCGGTACGAAGATCGAGGGCGGCAAACCGCCGGACGTGGCCTTCCTGCCGCAGGTCGGCGTGTTGCACCAGTTCGCCGAGAAGGGCTGGGTGAAACCGCTCGGCAGCGAGGCCCAGGCCCAGTTGGACAAGAACTTCTCGGACGGCTGGAAGGACCTCGGCGCGTACGAGGGCAAGCAGTACGGCGTCTACGCGAAGGCCGCCAACAAGTCCCTCGTCTGGTACAACACCGCCGCGTTCGAGGCGGCCGGGATCACCGAGGAGCCCAAGACCTGGGACGAGTTCCTGCAGACCGCGCAGACGCTCTCCGACGCCGGCTCACCCGCCGTCTCCATCGGCGGAGCCGACGGCTGGACGCTCACCGACTGGTTCGAGAACGTGTACCTCTCGCAGGCGGGCCCGGAGAAGTACGACCAGCTCGCCAAGCACGAGATCAAGTGGACCGACCCCTCGGTGAAGGAAGCCCTCACCAAGCTCGCCGAGCTGTGGGGCAAGGACGAGCTGATCGCGGGCGGGGCCTCCGGCGCGTTGCAGACCGAGTACCCGAAGTCGATCACGCAGACCTTCACCGGGGACGCCCCGGCCGGCATGGTCTTCGAGGGCGACTTCGTGGCCGTCACCATCAACGGGGACACGGAAGCCAAGATCGGCACGGACGCCAAGGTGTTCCCGTTCCCGGCGGTCGGCGACGACTCCCCCGTGGTCACCGGCGGCGACGCGGCCGTGGCGCTGAAGGACGGCAAGGGCGCGCAGGCGCTGCTCACCTTCCTCGCCTCGACCGACGCGGCGGAGATCTGGGCGGCGCAGGGCGGCTTCCTCTCCCCCAACAAGGAGATGGACCAGGGCAGTTACAAGGACGACGTGACCCGGGAGATCGCCAAGGCGCTGCTCGCGGCGGGCGACGACTTCCGCTTCGACATGTCCGACCAGGCCCCGGCGGCGTTCGGCGGCACCCAGGGCGTCGGTGAGTGGAAGGACCTCCAGGACTTCCTGAAGGACCCCGACGACGTGGCCGGTGCGCAGAAGCAGTTGGAGACCGACGCGGCCAAGGCCTACGGGAACGGCTGACGGCGACTCATGTCGTCCGCCGGGACAACGACGAAGACGGCGGGGGGCACCGGTGAACCGCCGGTGTCCCCCGCCGCACCGCGCAAGAGCGTGACGGGCACCCGGCTGTGGGTGGCGGTGCTGTTCCTGCTGCCCGCGCTGGTGCTGCTCGGCGCGCTCGTGGTCTACCCCATCGGGTACTCGGTCTGGCGGAGCCTGTTCGACGCGGACGGCTCGGGCTTCGTCGGCCTCGACAACTACGCGGAGATCTTCACCGACGATTCGACCCTGGTCGCCGTGCGCAACACCGCGATCTGGGTGGCGGTGGCCCCGGCGCTCGTCACCGCGCTCGGGCTGATCTTCGCGGTGCTGACCGAACGGGTGCGCTGGGGAACGGCGTTCAAGCTGATCGTCTTCATGCCGATGGCGATCTCGATGCTGGCCGCGGGCATCATCTTCCGGCTGGTGTACGAGCAGGATCCGGATCAGGGTGTCGCCAACGCCGTCGTGACGTCCGTGCACGACCTCTTCGTGGACGAGTCCGTGTACCCGAAGGCCCGGCCCAACGCGCAGGTGAGCGATCTGAAGGCGTCCGGCGGCGGGTCGTTCACCACGGAGGGGACCGTCCGGGCGGGCACCCCCGCGCTGCTGCCGCTCGTCGGGATCGCGCCCAACAGCCTGCCCGGTGACGCGCGTGACGCGAAGGCCGCCGGCTCCGCCTCCGGCGACGGTGTCACCGGAACCGTGTGGCTGGACTTCCGACTCGGTGGCGGCGGCGAGAAGGGGGCCGTCGACCCGGGCGAGAAGGCGCTGGAGGGCGTCGAGGTCGAGGCGGTGAAGGACGGCGAGGTCGTCGCCACCGCGACCAGCGGCGCCGACGGCACCTTCAGCCTGCCGGAATCCGCCGGCGGGGCCCAACTGCGGCTGCCCGGCTCGAACTTCGCCGCACCCTACAACGGCATCGACTGGCTCGGACCGGCCCTCGTCACCCCGGCCGTCATCGGGTCGTACGTCTGGATGTGGGCGGGGTTCGCGATGGTGCTGATCGCGGCCGGGCTGGCCGGGGTCGACCGCAATCTGCTGGAAGCGGCCCGGGTGGACGGGGCGAACGAGTGGCAGGTGTTCCGGAAGGTCACCGTGCCGCTGCTCGCGCCGGTCCTGGTCGTCGTCCTCGTCACGCTGATGATCAATGTGATGAAGGTGTTCGACCTCGTCTACATCATCGCGCCCCAGCCCACCCAGGACGAGGCTAACGTCCTCGCCCTGCAGCTCTATCTGGTGTCGTACGGCGGTGGGGGCGACTTCGGTCTCGGGAGTGCGATCGGTGTGGTCCTGCTGCTGCTCGTGCTGCCGGTGATGTGGGTCAACATCCGCCGCCTCAGGAAGGAGCGCCAGCGGTGACGACTGTCGAGGAACGCTCCATGGCCACCGGGACCGCGGGGACCTCCGCGAAACGCTCCGTCGCCGCCCGGCTCGCGAGCGGCGCGGCGGGGGGCGCGTTGCGTGTGTTCCTGCTCCTGGTGGCGCTGTTCTGGCTGGTGCCGACCTTCGGGCTGCTGGTCTCGTCGTTCCGCGACCCGACCGACATCTCCACCTCCGGGTGGTGGAAGGTGTTCTCGGCCCCGGCTCAACTCACCACCAGGAGCTACGAGTCGCTGCTGGCGAACGACGGTGTCACGGACGCCTTGTTCAACACGGTCTGGATCACGGTGCCGGCGACGCTGCTGGTCGTGCTGATCGGCGCGATGGCCGGATACGCCTTCGCCTGGCTGGACTTCAAGGGCCGTGACTGGTGGTTCATGGGCGTGGTGGGGCTGTTGGTGGTGCCGGTGCAGGTGGCGCTGATCCCGTTGTCCGGGCTCTTCCGGGACCTCGGGATCTTCGGCGACATCATCGGGGTGGTCCTCTTCCACGTCGGCTTCGGACTGCCGTTCGCGATCTTCCTGTTGCGGAACTTCTTCGCGGAGATCCCGAGGGAGTTGCTGGAGGCGGCGCGGCTGGACGGGGCGGGTGAGGTACGGCTGTTCGCGACGGTCGTCCTGCCGCTGGCCGCCCCGGCGCTCGCGTCACTCGGGATCTTCCAGTTCCTGTGGGTGTGGAACGACATGCTGGTCGCGCTGGTCTTCTCCAGCTCCGACTCCCAGCCGCTGACGGTCGCGCTCCAGCAGCAGGTACGGCAGTTCGGCAGCAACATCGAGGTCCTGGCGCCCGGCGCGTTCATCTCGGTGGTGATCCCGCTGGCGGTGTTCTTCGCGTTCCAACGGCAGTTCGTGTCGGGGGTGATGGCGGGGGCGGTGAAGTAGGCACCGCCGAGTGGGGGGTTGCTCGCGGGGAAGTGCACGAGCAACCCCTCACCACCCGCACCCGACATACGCACCCGCGCGCCCCAACTCCCTCTGAGAATCCCCCGTATGGAACACGCACCGTAACCAAATCATCCCATCGGCCGTTTCCGGGCAGTATGCCCGCGCCGACCCATGGATGTCCTCCTTGCCCAGGTTCAGTGTCATCGTTCCCGCGTACAAGGTTCAGGCGTACCTGCACGAATGCCTGGATTCTGTGCTGTCCCAGTCCTTCACCGACCTCGAACTGATCGTCGTCGACGACGCCTCGCCCGACAACTGCGGTGAGATCGCCGATGAGTTCGCCGCCCGAGACCCCCGGGTGCGCCGCACCGTGCGCCTGCGGGAGAACGCGGGGCCCGGTGCCGGCCGCAACACGGGGATGGAGCACGCCAGGGGCGACTACCTCCTCTTCCTCGACGGCGACGACACGTTCACGCCGGGCGCGCTCCAGGCGGTCGCCGACCGCGTCAAGGAGACCGGCGAACCGGACGTGCTCGTCCATGACTTCGCGCGCGTCTCGTGGTCGGGCGAGCCGGTCCACGACGCGCGTGACCGCCGGCTCACGGAACAGGGCCCGGCCCCGTTCCGGCTCGACGACCGGCCCGGCCTGCTCACCGTCCGCCCGGCGGCGTGGAACAAGGCGTACAAACGGGAGTTCGTCGAGGACCACGACTTCCGGTTCCCGCCCGGCATCTACGAGGACACGGCCTGGACGTACCCCGTCCTGATGGCGGCCGAGTCCGTCGCCACCCTCGACCGGGTCTGCGTCCACCACCGCCGGCGCCGCCACGGCAGCCTCCTCGGCGCGACTACACGCGGTCACTTCGACGTGTTCGAACAGTACGACCGGGTGTTCGCGTACGTCGACGAGCGGCCGGAGCTGGCGCAGTGGCGTCCGGTGCTCTTCCGGCGCATGCTCGACCACCTCACCTCCGTGTTCTCCCGGCGCCACCGGCTGCCGCGCGAGGCGCGCGCCGAGTTCCTGCGTACGGTCCGCGCGCACTGCGCCCGCTACCGCACCCCCGGCGCTCCCCTCCGCGCCCGCGCGCGGCTCCGGCACGCGCTCCTGCGGCTGGGCAGCCCGCGCCTCTACCGCGCTCTGTGGGCCGGGGCACGGGTGGGCCGGGGTGTCGGGCGCCTCGTACGGGGCGTGGCCGGCCTGTTCCGCGCCGTCGGGCTGCGCCTGCACTACCGCGTCCAGCGCCTGCTCCCGCTGCGTGCGGACCGGGCGGTGTTCGCCGCGTACGGGGGCCGGGGCTACGAGTGCAGCCCGGCCGCGCTGGAGAACGCGTTCCGGACGCACGTCCCCACGATGCGCACCTCGTGGGTCGCGCGCCCGGAGCACCACCACACGCTGCCGGTGGCGACCCGGCGCGTGCTGCCCGGCTCGATGGCGTACTGGACGGCGCTCGCCCGGTCCAAGTACCTGGTGAACAACACCGACTTCGACAGGCGGCTGGTCAAGCGGCGCGGCCAGGTGCTGCTCCAGACGCAGCACGGCACCCCG
Organism: Streptomyces sp. MB09-02B; assembly: GCF_033794485.1. Lineage (NCBI taxonomy): Bacteria > Bacillati > Actinomycetota > Actinomycetes > Kitasatosporales > Streptomycetaceae > Streptomyces > Streptomyces sp. MB09-02B. The sequence continues at coordinate 9,338 of NZ_JARGEE010000231.1, read as the reverse complement.
CTCAAGCACATGGGGCTCGACCTGCGGGACCGGCCGGCGGCGGCGCGCGGCACGGACTTCGAGGACGTCCTGCGCGGCAGCGACCAGTGGGACTACGTCCTGTCCGGCAACCGCCACTCCACGCTCGTCTGGGAGCGCGTCCACCCCTCCCCGTTCACGACCCTCGAGTACGGCTCGCCGCGCAACGACGTGTTCCTGAGGGCGAACTCGACGGACGTGGCCCGGGTGCGCGAGCACCTCGGGGTGCCCGAGGGGGCGGTCGCCGTCCTGTACGCCCCGACGCACCGCGACTACCGGCACTCGCAGCGGGCCCATCTGGACCTGGAGCGGGTGCTGCGCAAACTCGGGCCGCGCTTCGTCGTCCTGGCGCGGGCGCATCACGCGTACGGCTCCCCGCTGACCGACCTGGCGCACGGCCGGCTGCTGGACGTCACCGGGTACCCGAGCGTGGAGAACCTCTGCCTCGCCTCGGACGCCCTGATCACGGACTACTCGTCCCTGATGTTCGACTACGCCAACCTCGACCGGCCCATCGTGATCCACGCGGAGGACTGGGAGGCGTACGAGGCGGCGCGCGGGACGTACTTCGATCTGCGGGCGTGCGCGCCGGGGGCGGTGGCGCGCAGCGAGGACGAGCTGATCGACATCTTCGCGACGGGGCACTGGCGGGGGTCGCGGTCGGCGCAGTTGCGGGCGGCGTTCCGGGAGCGGTTCTGTCCGTACGACGACGGGCGGGCGGCGGAGCGGGTGGTGCGGCGGGTGGTGCTGGGTGAGCATGTGCCGCCGGGTGACGTCGTGCCGCTGGGTGAGCGGCGTCCGGTTCCGTCTGCGGCGAGTATGCGGGCCGGGGCCGCCGACGAGCTGCTGGGGACGTAGGCGTTTCCTCGCCCCGCCGCCCCTACCCGTCCCATCCATGAGGGGCTGCGCCCCTTCGACCCCCATCCGCGGGTCCGGTGGGGGCTGGTCGCGCAGTTCCCCGCGCCCCTGAAAAGCAGGGGCTGCGCCCCGTGCTTTTCGCCCCGAAAGGGCCGCAGGCCCCTTTCAGCGCGCGGGGAACTGCGCGACCAGCCCCCACCCACCCGCACCCGACAACACACACCGAAAGGAAAGAATGCCCCGCTTCAGCATCATCGTCCCCACCTACGGCGTGGAAGGGCGGCTGCCGCTCGCTCTGGAGTCGGTTCTCGGTCAGCCGTTCGGTGATTTCGAGCTGATCCCGGTGCACGAGGCGGCGGCGGACTCACCGGCCGGGGCGATCAGCGCCGCGTACGCCGTCAGGGACACCCGCGTCGCCCCGGTCGAGTCGCCGCCGGCGGGCGGACTGAGCGCCGCCCGCAACGCGGGACTGGCCGCGGCGCACGGGACGTACGTCCTCTTCCTGGACGGGGACGACACGCTCGCGCCGGGCGCGCTGCGGGCGATCGCGGACCGGCTGGACGAGACGGACGACCCGGACGTCCTGCACTTCGCGTACGAACGGACGCACTGGTGGGAGGGCGGGACGACCGTCGTGCGCCCGGACGGCACGGACGGCCCGAGCGCCCCGGCGTGGAGCGCGGCCTACCGCCGGGACTTTCTCAGCGCGCGCCAACTCACCTTCCCCATCGGCCACTTCACCGACCTCGGCTGGAACGGCCTGGTCGCCCTCGCCGCCGACCGTACGGCACAGCTGCCGGGCACGGTCTGCGTACGCCATCTGCTGCGCCGACAGGGCAGCAGGCTGTACGCGCCCGGCGTCCACCACCTCGAACTCCTCGACCAGGTGGAGCTGGTGCTCGCCCGCGCCGCCGCCGGGCAGGGGCTGTCGGAGGCGTTGTTCGGGCGGCTCTTCGGGATCGTGCTGCGGAGCCTCGCCCACCCGGAGCGGCTGCCCGCGCACCACCGTCGTGACTTCTTCCGCCGCGCCACCCACCTCTACGGCCTCCACCGCCCGGCCGGCTTCCAGGTGCCCGCCGGCCACCTCGGACTCCAGCACCGGCTGCTCGCGAACGGCTCGTACGCCGGCTTCCGGGTCCTGCACGCCGCCCACCGGGCCGCCGCCGGAACCCTGACGGCGCTCCCCCGCCCCCGCACGCCCCTGTCCCGCGCCGTCTACGCCGTCCAGCGCCGTCTGCCGCTGGACGCGGACCTCGCCGTGTACCGCGCCCACCGCGTCCGCGGCGTCGGCGGCGACCTCGCCGCCCTGCACGCGAAGACCCGCGACCTCGCCCCCCGGGTCCGCTCGGTGTTCCTCGTCGCGGCCGACACGGTGGACCGGGTCCCGCAGGGCGCGGAGCACGCCGTGCTCGGCAGTCCGCGCGCGTGGCGGCTGCTGGCCCGCGCCAGGTACCTCGTCGACGACGCCGACCTCGCCGACGTCGCGGACCCCGCCGGCACGGTCGTCGAGCGCCCCGGGAACGTCCACGTCCGGACCGGTCCCGGCACCCCGCTGAAGGCGACGGGCCTGGACCGGTCCGGGTATCCGGTGGTGGCCGCCGCGTCCGACGGTCCCGCCGGTTCGGCCGCTCTCCTCGCGCGTGTGGACCGCTGGGACTTCGGCCTCTCCGCCAACCGCCACTCGACCGAGACCTGGGAGCGGGCCTTCCCCGGGAGGTACGAACAGCTGGAGTACGGCTGCCCGCGCAACGACGTCTTCTACGGGGCGACGGCCGAGGACGTGGCGCGCGCCCGCCGCGCGCTGGGCGTTCCCGAGGGCGCGAAGGCCCTCCTCTACGCCCCCACCCACCGCGCCCACGCCCCCGGGCACGAGGCCCGGCTCGACCTGGAGGCGTTCTGCGAGGCGGCGGGCGAGGAGTTCGTGGTGCTGCTGCGGGCGCACCCCCGCTCCGCCGTCGGTGCCCTGCGCGCGGGCGACGGGCGGGTCATCGACGTCACCGCGCACCCCCGCGTCGAGGAGGTCTGTCTCGCCGCCGACGCGCTGATCACCGACTACTCGTCCCTGATGTTCGACTACGCCCACCTCGACCGGCCCGTCGTGATCCTCGCGGAGGACTGGGAGGTGTTCCGCGAGACGCGGGGCGTCTGCTTCGATCTGCCGTCCGCGCCGCCCGGTCATGTGGCGCGCACCGAGCGGGAGTTGACGGAGCTGTTCCGGGACGGTTCGTACGCGGACGTGGAGGCCGACGCGCTGCGGGCCGCCTTCCGGGAGCGCTTCTGCCAGTTCGACGACGGCCGGGCGGCGGAGCGGGTCGTCCGGCGGGTGTTCCTCGGCGAGCCGCCGGAGGCACTGCCGCCGGTCGTGCCGCTCGCCGAGCGCACCCCGGCCCCGACACCCGCCGCCGCGACCCTCTTGAGGAGCTGAGGACATGCCCCGTTTCAGCGTCGTCGTCCCCGTCTTCGAGATCCGAGGGTTGGCAACTGCTCGCCCAGGAGGGCGTATAAGGCCGCTATAACTCGATCGTGTGACGATCGGCTTCCTGGCTTGCGGCGCACTGGGCCGTCGTGGTGCGGCTGCATGCGGCGCTCGCGGACGGCCCGGCGCGCGGGTTCGGGCTCGCCGAGCTGCACCGGCGGGGTGTCGTCGTGGACGCCACCGACGAACCGCACGTGGAGGAGCTGATGCTCGCCTCCGACGTCCTGGTGGCGGACTACTCGGCCCTGATGGTCGACTACGCCAACCTGGACCCGCCGATCGTCGTCCACGCCGACGACGTCGACGCCTTCGCCGCGAGCCGGGGCATGTACCAAGTCGGCCCGGCTGCGGGCGGGGTTCCGGGAGCGGTACTGCGAGTTCGACGACGGGCGGGCGTCCGAGCGCGTCGTCCGGACCCTGATGCTGGGTGAGCCGGCGGGGACGGTACCCGCGCCCGGGCCGACCCCGTCCCCGGCGGCCGCCGCCGCATTCCCGTCGTCGTGATGAGGGCGCCCACAGCTGGCGCGCGGGCGCGCGATTTCGCCCGCGCGCGGGCGTGGGTGCTGCGGATCACCACCCTCGCGCGGCGCTACGGGGTGCGGTGGCTGTTGCTGACGCGGTGGCAGAAGGTGCCGGAGGAGGCGGTGGTCGTGGACTGGAGTCCGCGGACCGGGGAGGTGCCGGCGCGGATCGCTCCGTAGGGGGGTGGTACGGAGCGACCCGCGCGAGGGCCCGGCGCGCCCGTGCGGGGCGGAGTCGCGCGGAGTCGCGCGGGGGGCGCCTACTCGACGACCAGCTCGACCGGCATGTTGCCGCGGGTGGCGTTGGAGTAGGGGCAGACCTGGTGGGCCTGCTCGACGAGCTTGCGGCCGGTGGCCTCGTCGACGGTGTCGGGAAGTTCGACGCGGAGGGTGGCCTTCAGAGCGAAGCCCTCGCCCTCCTTGCCTATGCCGACCTCGGCGGTGACGGCGGCGTCGCTGACGTCGACCTTGGCGGCGCGTCCGACCAGGCCGAGGGCGCTGGCGAAACAGGCCGCGTAGCCGGCGGCGAAGAGCTGCTCCGGGTTGGTGCCCTGGCCGTTGCCGCCGAGCTCCACCGGGAGGGCCAGGTCGAGGTCGAGCTTGCCGTCGTTGGTGACGGCACGACCGTCGCGGCCGTGGGTGGCGGTGGCGACAGCGGTGTAGAGCGCGTCCATGGGAGAACCATCCCTTTCACAGGTCAAGTCAGGTCGAGCGGGTCGAGTCGCGTCCGGCGGTCCGGTCCGACCGCCGTTCACGGGCTCCATTAGAGCACACAATTCAATTGCCTACAACTAAATGGTGGACAGGGGTTATCCTGGAGTCATGAGCACGAGCGCCGCACCCACGCCCGAGGGGATCTCCCAGGAGATCTCCGGGCAGGTCTCCGGACAGGTCCCGGAGGAGGACTTCCTCCGCCTCGACCGGCAGATCTGCTTCTCCCTGCACGCCGCCTCGCGCGCCTTCAACGGTGTCTACCGCGTGGTCCTCAAGGACCTGGGCATCACCTATCCGCAGTACTTGGTGATGCTGGTTCTGTGGGAGCACGGCGAACTGCCCGTGAAGAAGCTGGGCGAGCACCTCCGGCTCGACTCCGGGACCCTCTCGCCGCTGCTCAAACGCCTGGAGACGGCCGGTCTCGTCCGGCGCGAGCGCAGCGCGCGCGACGAGCGCTCGGTGGTGGTGCGACCGACCGAGGAGGGCGCTGCCCTGCGGGAACGCGCGCTGGCGGTGCCGCGTCGGATCGTCTCCGCGACCAGCCTGGACATCGACGACATCCGTGATCTGCGCGACCGCCTGGACCGCCTGACGGTCGCCCTGGACGAGGCGGCGCTCGCGGATCCGGCCGGGTGACCGTCGGCACCCCCACGGAATCCGACAACCACATCCGGAACCCGAGCCTCCCGCCCGCCATCTTCCCCACGGGGCCGCGAAGCCGCCCTTAAGAGAAGATTTGCACACATACCTCTCACAGGTGCGGGGCAACCATGGCTCTTCAGCAGGCGCAGGTCTCCGTCGTCGTCATCGGGTACGACGACGCGGCCCATGTCGCGGACGCCGTGCGCTCGGCGCTCGCGCAGGGACCGGCCGTCCGTGAGGTGATCGCCGTCGACGACTGCTCGACGGACGGCAGCGCGGACCTGCTGGAGCGGCTCGCCGGGGACGAGCCCCGGCTGCGGGTGGTCCGGCGCCCGTCCAACAGCGGCGGCTGCGGCACCCCGCGCAACACCGGCCTGGACGTCGTGGCCTCGCCGTACGTGATGTTCCTGGACAGCGACGACGTGCTGCCGCCCGGCGCCGTGGACGCGCTGCTCGCGGCGGCCCTGGAGCACGACGCGCCGGTCGCGTCGGGGCTGTGCGTGCGCAAGGAGCTGCCGTCCGGCCGGGAGACCCCCTGGCAGCCCGAGCTGTACGCCCGGCGCACGCTGATGGAGCACTCCTCCCAGCGCGCACGCCTGGTGCACGACACCCTCTGCGTCAACAAGCTCTACCGCACCTCCTTCCTGCGCGAGCGCGCCATCCGTTTCCCCGAGGGCCGCTTCCCGTACGAGGACTTCGTCTTCGGCGCGCGCGTCCTGGCCGCCGCGCCGCGTGTCGCGCTCGTCCCCGACCCGGTGTACGTCTGGCAGGTGCGCCGGTCGGCGGCCCGGCTGTCCATCTCCCTGGACCGTTCCGACATCGCCAACTGGCGGGCCCGCCTGGACGCCGACCGGCTGTCGTACGACATCCTGCTGGGCGCCGGCGAGAAGGGCCCGGCGCGGGCCACGCGGACGCGCTTCCTCGACCACTCGCTGCGGATGTACGCCCGCGAGCTGGGCCTGCGCGGCGCCGAGTACCGGCGTGAGTGGTGGGCGCTGACGCGGGCGTACCTGGCCACCTTCGACGAGGGCGACTTCGCGCCGGCGCCCGCGCCCGGCCGGGTCGTCGCCCGGGTGATCCTCGCCGCCGAGGAGCCGCGCGACCTGCCCCGCCTCAAGGAGATGTCGGCCCGCCCGGCCCGGCTGACCCCTCCCTACGCGCGCGCAGGCGACGGCTCGCCCGTCTGGTCGGCCGATCTGCCGCAGGTCGAGCTGGACCATCTCCTCGTCCGCCCCATGGAGCTGCTGCCCGCCGCCGTCGACGCGGAACTGCGGCCCCGCGCGCGCGGGACGGTGCTCCGGCTGCGGCTCCACGAGCTGTACGGGCGGATGGCGGAGGCGGGGCCCCTGACCGTGCAGGCGGAGTTCACCGAACGGAACGACGGACGGGTGGGCTTCGCCGGCACGGCGACCCTCCTGGCCGAGGCGGAGGGCGACAGCGGACCGGGCGCGTCCGACGAGTCGGACGTCGACAGCTGGATGGCGGAAGTCCCGCTGGACCTGCCCGCGTTGGGCAACGGCACGTGGGACCTCCGGCTACGGCTGCGGTTCGCGGACGGCAGCCGCCGCGAGACCACCGCGCACGCCCTCGCGGGCGCCGGGCTGCTCCGCCGGAGCGTACAGCTCAGCGCGCGCCACGGAGTGCTCCTCGTACAGCCCTACGCGACCCACGCGGGGGCGCTCGCCGTACGACTCGCGCCCGGTTGGCGAGGTTTGACCGAGGTCGTCCGCCGTCGTCTCAAACGCCTGCTTCACTGAGAGCCGACGCGATTCCACCAGCGACCCAGCAACCCAGCAACCCAGCAACCAGCAACCAGCAACCAGCAACATCGTCTTGACTTCGAGGGGACGGTCGTCCATGACCTGGCTGATCACCGGTGGCGCCGGATACATCGGGGCGCACGTGGTGCGCGCGATGCTCGACGCGGGCGAGGAGGCCGTCGTCTACGACGACCTGTCCACCGGGGTCGCCGAACGGGTGCCCGACGGCGTCCCGTTGGAGATCGGCTCCACCCTCGACGGGGAGCGGCTGGCCCGGGTGATCCGCGACCGGCACATCACCGGCGTCGTGCACCTCGCGGCGAAGAAGCAGGTCGCCGAGTCCGTCGAACTGCCGCTGTACTACTACCGGGAGAACGTCGAGGGCCTGCGCACCCTGCTCTCGGCCGTCACGGACGCCGGGGTCGCGTCCTTCGTCTTCTCCTCCTCCGCCGCCGTGTACGGCATGCCGTCCACCGCGCGGGACGGGGACCTCGTCACCGAGGAGACCCCGTGCGCGCCGATGAGCCCGTACGGCGAGACCAAGCTGGTCGGCGAGTGGCTGGTACGGGCCACGGGCCGGGCGACGGGCCGGGACACAGCCCTGTCGACGGCCTCCCTGCGCTACTTCAACGTGGCCGGCGCGGCGGCACCCGAACTGGCCGACACCGGCGTCTTCAACCTCGTCCCCATGGTCTTCGAAAAGCTCTCCGAGGGCGCCCCGCCCCGGATCTTCGGCGCCGACTACCCGACCCCGGACGGGACCTGCGTCCGGGACTACATCCATGTCGTCGACCTCGCGGAGGCCCACGTGGCGACCGCGCGGCGGCTGCGCGAGGCGCCCGGCACGGACCTCACCCTCAACATCGGCCGCGGGGAGGGCGTCTCGGTGCGCGAGATGATCGACCGGATCAACGCGCTCACCGGTCACGATCTGCCGCCGGTGGTCGTCGACCGGCGGCCCGGCGACCCCGCGCGCGTGGTCGCCTCGGCGGACCGGATCGCCGCCGAGCTGGGCTGGAAGGCGCGGTACGGCGTCGAGGACATGATCTCCTCGGCGTGGGCGGGATGGACGCGGCGGACGGAGCGGCAGCAGCGTCTGCTGTGACGGAATCGACGTGAAGCGGGAACTGTCCGGTGCCGTTTGCTCGTGTGTACTAGGGGAAGCCGACGAGGAGTTGCTCGGCGGCGACGAGGAACTCCTCGGCGAACGACGTACGTACGACGTGTCCGACAGGGCGTTACGGGGGTAGCGACGGTGCCGGCTTGGGACATCGATCCGATCAACGTGCAGACCACGCTGAAATCGACCGGTGAGGCGGCCGGCGGCCTGGAGAAGGCCGCCAACTCACTGGTGACGAACATGGCGAGCGCGGCCGAATCGGCCGGAACGGCCGTACCGGGCGGGCAGTTCAGCGGCCCCATGATCGGGCCGGTGGCCACGGGCACGCCCCGGGTGCCGGTCGGACCGGTCGCGGCGGCGCTGAGCCAGTACCTCCAGGAGCGGCAGCAGAAGCTGGCGTACATGGCGCAGCGGACCATCGACTCCGTGCAGGGCGCGGCCGATGCCACCAACGCCTACGTCACCGGCGACCTGGACATGGCCGCCACGCACCAGGCCAACGCGCTCAAGGCGACCGTCGTCCCGCCACCGCCGGGTGTCGACGGGAACGGCGGGCAGGGGCCGAAGTGAGCGACGACATCCCCGTCATCCCGGAGGAGGTCCCCGAGTTCACCGGCAATCTGGAGCAGCTGGACCTGGGCATCGCGGGCGTCCGCTCGGCCGGCACCTCCCTGAAGGACTCGGGCTCGGCGATCCACACCCGCTTCGGCGGCCTCTCCGCGTACTACAAGGCGCCCGAGGCGGAGGCGCTGTTCGCGACGACCGCGCCGGTGGCGGCCAAGGGCGAGGAACTGGCCACCGAGTTGGAGACCGTGGCCTCGGCGCTGGACTCGTACGCCGCCGCCGTCGGCCCGCTCAAGCAGAAGTTCGACCAGCTCCGCCGGGACGCGATCGCCTTCCGCGCGAAGATCGAGGGCGACGACGAGTGGCGCGCCGACGGCGACCTCGTCGAGGAGAACAACAACCGCCGCTCCGACATCAACGCCGCGTACGCCGCGTTCCAGGCCGCCGAACGCGACTGCTACAACAAGATCGTCGCGCTGGTCGGCGGCCAGGCGCTCGTCGTCAACGACGGCTCCAACAAAGAGAACATGTACGGCTACCGGGGCGAGGACCTCAACAACGCCGGCGGTCTGCCGTGGGGTGACCCGGTCGAGGAGTCCAACCCCTGGTACTACATCCACGAGCACGCCTGGGACTTCACCGTCGGCTTCGTCGTCGACGGCGTG
>NZ_JARGEE010000230.1:0-14632 GCF_033794485.1 Streptomyces sp. MB09-02B | reverse complement strand
GCGCATTCACTCCGGAGACCGGTCGCGCCGGGCGGCGGACCGGTCTCGACAACCACCACAACCGCCACCGCCTCGCCGACGCCCTGCGCGCCGTCAGGGTGTTCGCGAGCGCTCCCACCTCAGTGCCTCCCGGTCCGCGCTGCGGGCCATGCGGGAGGACGTGCAGGCGCTGGACATCCGGGACGTCACCGCGAACTGGGTGAACGCGGAGGTGCTGGCCCGCCAGATCGAGGAGCGGATCAAGGCCCTGGCGGACCTCAGTCACACCCCGCTCTTCTTCGGCCGGCTCGACTACCTCCACGCCCCCGGCGCGGACCGGGCGGAGGGCGCGGAGGGGGAGCAGTTCTACATCGGGCGGCGGCACGTGCACGACGCGGACGGCGACCCGATGGTCATCGACTGGCGGGCCCCCGTCTCGCAGCCCTTCTACCGGGCGTCGAAGAAGGACCCGATGGACGTCGGGCTGCGGCGGCGGTTCGGGTACACCGGCGGCGACCTCACCGCGTACGAGGACGAGCACCTCTCCGACCCCGCCGAGGCCGCCGCCACCAGCAAGCTGCTCCAGCAGGAGATCGAGCGTCCGCGTGTCGGCCCGATGCGGGACATCGTGGCGACGATCCAGCCGGAGCAGGACGAGATCGTCCGCTCGGACCTGTCCGGCAGCCTCTGCGTCCAGGGCGGCCCCGGCACCGGGAAGACCGCCGTCGGCCTGCACCGGGTCGCCTACCTGCTCTACGCCCACCGCGAGCGCCTGTCCCGCACCGGCACCCTCGTCATCGGGCCGAACCGCTCGTTCCTCCACTACATCGAGCAGGTCCTGCCCGCACTGGGCGAGTTGGAGGTCAAGCAGGCGACCGTCGACGACCTCGTCGGCCATGTCGAGGTGCGGGGCGCGGACGACGCGGCGGCCGCCGTCGTCAAGGGCGACGCCCGGATGGCCGAGGTGCTCCGCCGGGCCGTACGGTCGCACGTCACGCTGCCCACCGAGCCCGTCGTGGTCGTCCGGGGTTCGCGGCGCTGGCGCGTCCCGGCGTACGAACTCGAAGGCATCGTGCGGGAGTTGCTCGACCGGGACATCCGCTACGGGGCCGCGCGCGACGCCCTGCCGCAGCGGATCGCGCACGCGGTGCTGGTGCAGATGGAGCGCTCGGGTGAGGCGCCGGACGACCGGGTGCAGGACGCGGTGGCGCGCAACGCGGCGGTGAAGGCGGCCGTCAAGGCGATCTGGCCGCCCGTCGAGCCGGGGAAGCTCGTGATGCGGCTGCTCTCCGACGCGGATTTCCTCGCCGAGCACGCGGACGGGATCCTGTCCGAGGAGGAGCGCAAGACGATCCTGTGGGCGAAGCCGGCGCGGGGCGTGAAGTCGGTGAAGTGGTCGGCCGCCGACGCCGTGCTGATCGACGAGACCACGGACCTGGTGCAGCGCACGCATTCCCTCGGCCATGTCGTGCTCGACGAGGCGCAGGACCTCTCGCCCATGCAGTACCGGGCGGTGGGCCGCCGCTGCACCACCGGTTCGGCGACGGTCCTCGGCGACCTCGCGCAGGGCACGACGCCCTGGGCGACGCGGAGTTGGCGGGAGGCGCTGACGCACCTCGGCAAGGCGGAGGCCCATGTGGAGGAGCTGACGGCCGGTTTCCGTGTCCCGACGGACGTCATCACGTACGCCTCCCGGCTCCTCCCGCACATCGCGCCCGGTCTGACGCCGGTCGCGTCCGTCCGCGAGAACCCGGGCTTCTTCGACGTACGGCCGAGCGCCGGCGACTCCGACGTGGTCGCGGCCTGCGGGGAGTTGCTGCGCAACGAGGGCTCGACCGGCCTCATCGCGGCCGACACCCGCGTGCCCGCCCTCGCCGAGGCCCTGACGGCGGCGGGCCTCACCTACCTGTCCCCGGGCGAGGAGACGACACACGAAACCCGCCTGACCCTGGTCCCGGCCTCGCTCGCCAAGGGTCTGGAGTACGACTACGTCGTCCTGGACGAGCCGCAGGCCGTCGTCGACGGCGAGCCCGACGAACGGACCGGACTGCGACGCCTGTACGTGACCCTCACCCGAGCGGTCTCGGGCCTGATCGTGACCCACGCGGCCCCGCTCCCGCCGCAGCTGACGTAGCCGCCGGAAGCCTGCGCCGCCGTACGGGGACGCGCGAGGGCCCCCGGCGTCCGAAGGCGCCGGGGGCCGATCACGTGTGTCTGTGGCCTACTTGAACTTGTTGCTGGTCGCCAGGTAGACCTGCTTCGCGTTCTTGCCGAGGCGTGGCCCGGTGATGAAGGTGGAGCGGTCGCTGAGGGAGTTGTTGGAGACCAGGTAGGTGCGGCCCTTGTGGGACATGAACCAGGGGCCGCCGGAGGCGCCGCCGTTCATGGTGCAGCCGACCATGTACTGGGCCGGGTAGTCGCTCGGGTAGCTGTAGCCGAGGACGAAGCGCTTGGTGGCGCCCTGGCAGTGGTACATCTTCGAGCCGTCGTACGGGGCCTCGGCCGGGTAGCCGCGCACCTTCATGTTCTTGACCTTGTTGGCGGCGGGGGCGTTGAACCACACCGGCAGGGCCGAACCGAGGCGCTCCTCAAGGGACTTGGAGCCCTTCTCCGGCTTCACGTGCAGTACCGCGTAGTCGTACGCGGCGGCCACTGTGCCCTGGCTCGCGGCGCCGCCCTTGATCCAGGTGCCGGAGGTGGTGGCCCAGTCGGCCCAGGCGATGCCGTACGGGGAGACGTTGCTCGCGCGGTAGTTGGCCGACGCCTGGCTGATGTTCAGCTTGCCCGTGTTGTTGAAGGACGGGACGAAGGCGATGTTGCGGTACCAGCCGCCGCCCTTGCCCGCGTGCACACAGTGTCCGGCGGTCCACACGAGGTTGGACCTGCCCGGGTGCGCCGGGTCCTTCACGACCGCGGCGGAGCAGACGCTCGACCCCTGGGGCGTGGTGAAGAAGAGCTTGCCGACCGGGGGCGCGTGCTTGTGGTACGTGGCCTTGACCCTGCTGGCCTGCTGCTTCTTGACCTTGCCGTCGGGCAGCCAGACCTGGGTGGTCTTGCTCGACCCGGTGGCGGTGTTGCCCGCTTCGGCGACCGCCGGCAGGTCCGGCAGGTTCTCCTTGGCCTCGGCGATGCGCTCCGGCGTCCAGAAGTTCTCGATGTACGGGTTGGCGAAGTCCTCCGCCTTGGAGGCCCAGTCGCCGCTGAAGTCCTGCCAGCCACCGTCCTTCCACTTCTGCAGCGCGTCACCGGTGAGCTCGGTGGGCACGCCCTCCGGGAGCTTGAAGCCGCCGACGGTCGTGTCACCGCCGCTCTCGTTCTCGCCGGTGTCGATGTTGTCGCCCGCGTCCGCCTGGGCGGTCGTGGAGTCGGAGGCCTTGGCCCCGCTCTCCTCGGTCTTGCCGCAGGCAGTGGTTGTGACCATGACCGCGGCGATCACGGCGGCAGCGGCCGTGAGGCCGCGGCGGCGTATGAATGGCATGGAGCCCCCCGTGTGATGAAACTTGTCATGCCCCCGCTTGGCTGGGGCGAGACAACTATGCACGCGCGTGAGCCCGAGATGATCTCCACAAGGCCCTTCACGGCGACTTCGCACACAACAACTACGTGGCGGATATCTACCTGTGATGTGGCGCGCCCCCGTCCATCCGTACCCATGGGCTCGCAACGCACAGGTTCTTCACCATGATTGATTCGTCATCACTCCGACACCTCCGGACCCTTGTGCACTACCCGCGAGTAGCGCCAATCTGACCTGCGCATGCCATAGCGCACCCATGGCGCACGCCATCCCTCGCGGCAGGCTCAGGAGGCCGTAGTGAAGACAGGTTCGCGCACGCGCACTTCGCGTCGTTTCCGCAGATCCGCCGTGGTGCTCGGCGCCACCGTCACCCTGGTGGTCGGCGTCGCCGGCAGCGCGTTCGCGGCTCCGCCCGCCGCGCTGCCCGCCGACGCGGAGGCCCTGGAGACGACTTGGCAGCCGGCGTACGACTACGACACGGACGGCTGTTACTCGACGCCCGCGATCGGCCCGACGGGCACGGTCAACGGCGGTCTGAAGCCCACCGGTTCACTCAGCGGTGACTGCCGCGACCGGTCCGACCTGGACAACACCAACGGCTACTCGCGCTCCAAGTGCAACAACGGCTGGTGCGCGATCATGTACGACCTCTACTTCGAGAAGGACCAGGCGGTCTCGGGCAGCAGCATCGGCGGCCACCGGCACGACTGGGAGCACGTCGTGGTCTGGGTGCAGAACGGCACGGCCCAGTACGTCTCGACGTCCGCCCACGGGGGCTTCACCGTGCACGCCGCGTCCTCGGTCCGCTGGGACGGCACACACCCGAAGATCGTCTACCACAAGGACGGCATCCGGACGCACTCCTTCCGCCTCGCGGGCTCCAACGACGAGCCGCCGGAGAACCACGAGGGCACCTGGCAGTACCCGCCGCTCGTCGGCTGGAACGGCTACCCGTCCGGCGTCCGCGACATCCTCGTCTCCCACAACTTCGGCAGCGCCAACTTCGGCCTCAAGGACGGCAGTTTCGCCTCGAACCTCACCAAGGCCAAGCCGTCGGGGATCTCCTTCGACCCCAACGCGTAACCCTGCGGGCTGCCCGGCTGACGGCCCGCACGGCTACGGCGCCCACGCCAGCGCCAGGAACCCCACCAGGTAGGCGGCCACGAACAGGGGCGGCACCCACTGTTCCAGGCGGGTCAGCGGCACGTACCGGCGCCAGTCCTCGCCTTCTCCCAGCTCGGTCCATTCGGCGCGGGAGTAGGCGTAGGCCGGGAGCCGCTTCTCGAACGCGCCGATGACCGCCCACTTCGCGGTGTTCAACTGACGGTAGGAACGGACCATCAGGTACCAGGCAAGGCACTGCCCGACGAGGATCAGCAGACCGGCGAGGAGCAGCCACACGGACACCCGGCCCGGACGCGGTCCCAGCCCGCCGACCATGGCCGTGGCGATGGCGCTGTTGAGCGACAGGAAGAAGGTGTTGGCAGCGCCTCGCCGCGCGCTGACGCGGTCGGCCGTTTCGACGCAGAGCTTGTACTGCTCGAAGAGCACACCCAGATAAGGGGTGTTGGCGGGCGTGTAGCTGTCGGGGGCGACGTCGGAGTTCCACAGGGAGTGGTGGAGGTCTGCCATCCGCCCATCATGTCCGCCGCGCCGGGGGCCCGCCGGTACGAGCCCCGGGGTGCCACGAAAGAGCGAATCGGACCCGGTAATCCCCCTTGTTCGATTGCGCGTCGCGGCCGGCTCCGATCTGTTGCTGTTCATGACTGATCCCACTCCCTTCGGTACCCCCCGGCGGCGCCAGCGCCCGCTGTTCGGATGCGCGTTACGGCTCGTGGGCCTGGCGGGGACGCTCTGGGGCGGGCTGATGGTGATCCTGACCGCCACCCGGACCAAGACGGTCTTCGTCCCGGTCAACGGCATGGAAGCCATGGTGCAGGACGCGCTGATCGTCATCGGCTTCGGCCTCTGGGGCGCGCTGTCGCTGGTGGTGGGCCTGCGTATGCGGCGGCACGGGCGGCGCCATCACGTCCGGGTGGTCAGGACGATGGAGGAAGCGCGGCGGGAGCCGTACGTCCTCTACCTGCGCCCCTTCGCCGAGGACGCCACCGGCACCCTGATGCGGCACGCGTTCAGCCGGTGGATGGGGGTGGGCGGCTCGCTGGTGAGCGGCAGTTCGCTCACGCTGGAGGAGGGTGTGTGCCGGACGTTCAGCGCCTTCGGCCGCCCGCTCGCCGTGGGGGAACCCGACGAGACGCTCCCCCTCGCCGGCTCCCGCCGCCTCTACCTCCCCCTCCACGACTGGCAGCCCACCGTCACCTCGCTCGTCACCGACGCCCGTCTGGTCCTGCTCGTGGCCGGCACCAGCGAGGGCACCCTGTGGGAACTGACCGAGGTGATGCGCCTGCGCCGCCCCGAGTCCGTCCTCGTCCTGCTCTACGGCGACCGGCGGACGGACGACGTCCAGGGGGAGTACGACGCCTTCCGCGCCGCCGCCGAACGCGAACTGGCGGCGCGCGCCGACGAGTTGCGCCAGGTGCACGGGCCGGACTGGCAGCCGCCCCGCTTCCCGCCCCTCCCCGGGTTCCACGACCCCGACCGCCTGAAGTGGACCACGCTCCTGCGGGCCGTCATCCGCTTCGGCCCCGACTGGACCCCCGAGATCGTGCTCCTCGACCCCACGGCCGTCGACGCCTGGACCCACGAGGGACGCGTCCGCAAGATGACCCGCACCCAGGTGCTGCCCCTGCTGACCCGGCTGCAGGACGACCTGCACGACCTCGACGGAACCGCCGTCGGGGCGGTCCGAGGGGCAACGCTCCCGATGGACCCGCGCTGACCTCGACGGTCGAGGGCCCCCGGGCTCCGGCGCGGGGCGTCAGTCGCCCCGCGCCCTCACCCCCGCGCGGGCGACCCGGGCGTCCAGGGCCGCGCGCCATTCCCGTACGGCCTCGGCGGCGACCGGCGCGGCCCAGCCGTGCGGGCGGGCCGCGCCGCCGATGTGGAAGGCGTCGACGCGGGCGGCGCGCAGCCGGGGGATGTGGTCGAGGCGGAGACCACCGCCGATCATGAGGCGCTGCGTGTAGCCGGGGTCCCCGCGTCTCGCGGCCTCCGCGAGCAGCACCGGCAGCCCGTCGTCCACGCCCCGCGCCGACCCCGCCGTCAGATACGTGTCCAGCCCCGGCAGGTCCGCGAGCTGCTTGCGCAGGGCGTCCCGGTCGGCGGCGCGGTCGATCGCCCGGTGGAACGTCCACGAACGCCCGTCCAGCTCGGCGACCACCCGCTCCACGGCGTCCAGGTCCGGTCCGCCGTCCTCCCCGAGGAACCCGAGCACGAACTCCTCCGCCCCGGCCGCCCGCATGTCGCACGCGACCCGCACGAGCGCGTCCACGCCACCCGCAGCGAACCCGTCCGCGAGCCGCAGCATGACCCGTACGGGGATGTCGACGGCGGCCTGCACGTCCACGAACGTCGCGACCGACGGGGTGAGCCCGTCGTTCGCCATGTCCGCCACCAGCTCCAGCCGGTCGGCACCTCCGGCCTGGGCGGCGACGGCGTCCTCGGCGTCGAGGGCGATCACCTCCAGCAGCGCGCGCGTGGTCATGGGGCCCCTTTCTTCGGGCTACACGTGACAGCAACAGGTCTAGTCCAATTATGCAATCTACCAACAACCCGGACTGTTGGATGCGGTTGGTCACGGTCCGCATGCGATCGACCACCCTCCGCATCTACCCTCGATCCGGCGCGCAGCAACAAGACCGGTCGGCCGAGGGGGAGTTGCCCCATGCCGAAACCCAGGACCATCGACCCGTCCGAGTCCACGCGAGCGATGTACGGCGCGGAACTGCGCCACCGGCGCGAACGAGCGGGTATGTCGCAGGAGGAGTTGGGGACCGCGATGTTCATCACCGGAGCGCATGTCGGGATGCTGGAGGTCGGGACGCGCAGGATGCAGCCGGAGTTCGCGAAGACGGCGGACGAGGTGCTGGGCGCGGACGGGTTCTTCACACGGAACCTTGAGGCGGCGAGGAAGTCGCCCTACGAGCACCATTTCGCCGACGTGGCGGAGTTCGAGGGCCTGGCCCACACGATCAAGGACTGGGCGCCGATCCTGGCGTTCTACGAATGCCTCTGTGCTCGCGCGGATTCGCTCTTCGAGCTCACCGACGCGGTGCTGTGCGCGGACGGGCCGGTGAAGACCCTGGGAGCGACCCGCCGCACCCCGTCGCCTCACCCCCGCCCAATCCTGGTAGGCGCCTTTCCTCAATCGGCGTTCAGGCCTGCTGGGTCATGGTGCCCTGCCTTCTGCCAGCAAGTTCGGTGTCTGCGCAGCCGTCGGCCCTCCCGCGGGGAGGGCGGGCGCGGCCCCGCCCAGGCGGGAGCGCACGGGCGGGGCCAAGGGCGGAAACCTCCAACGGGGGAGTGGAGATCGCCGGGCCACAGCCTGGCACTGCATTCGGCCACACAACAGGGGTGTGACTGAAATCGGTCACACGGAAGGGTACGGGTACGTACCCGTACCCTTGAGGGACGGGAAGGAGCATGACGATGCCCGATGCCAACGTCCGTATCCCCGAGGAAGCCAAGGACCGGCTGGCCGCCATAGCCGCCGCTGAAGGTCTGTCCCTGCGCGCCTATCTCGCCCGTCTCGCCGAGACGCTGCTGACCCCGGCCGAGCGGGCCGAGCGGGCGGCCAAGGCCCTGGCCTCGTTGACGGAGTGGAACGGCTACGCGCCGACCGCTGCTGAGGAGCAGGACCTGGACAGCGAACTGGACCGGCGCCTGGCCCGGGTGAGCAGCCGGTGAGCGACGCTGTGCACATCGTCCTTGACGACACCGCGATGGCTGCGGCCGGCCAGGGCAACGTCCTTGCTTCCCGTCTGATCCACCGAGCCCACGCCGAACCGGGCTGGTTCCTGTACGCCCCGGCATGCGCGTTAGTGGAAGCCGATCGTGCCCGGCCCGGTACGGCTGAGCATCTGGCCTCGCTTCCCGGCGTCACCGTCCTGGACTTGGATTTGGCTGCCGCTTTGGACGTCGCACGGCAGGCGACCTGGGCCGCGGCGCACAGCCAGTACGCGGCGCAGCCCACCCCGGACCGGCCCGACGGCGCAATCATCGCGACCACCGCCCCGCACCGGTGGACCGGCGAGCCGGTCCGCGTACTGGATCTCAACCCCTGATCACAGCAGCAGACGTCTGCGGGCCTCGCCAGATTCCGGCGGGGCCCGCAGTGCCTCATCGGTTGGCGCACAGGTGACCGCGCCGGACGGTGACCAGGCCCCGCCACCGCTGGCGTGAGGGCCGGCCCGGAGACGACGAGACGCTCGACGTGCTCCTGTCCGACGCCGGTCCCGGGGCCTACCAGCCCAAGAAGACCTATACGCGGACATTCAACATCGGCGTGTTCAGCCCGAAGATCGACACGGACAACACCGCGATGCGCTGGGGCAATGACCTCAGCTTCTGCATAGGGCAGTTCACGGACGGCTCAGGCAACATCGGCGAGTCGATGACGACCGGGCAGCGCACCGTCGTCACCGTCGACGGCAGGAAGCTCGTCGACTCCCGGGAACCGCTCTGCGAGGACGTCGGCGGGCTGCCGTCCAAGTCCGCCAAGTACCGGATCAGCACGGACGCGACCCGCTCCACGAAGGTCGCCGGTGTCACCACCCGGCTCGTCGCGGCCTGGACGTTCACCTCGAAGAGGACCACGGGTGACGAGTACACGGCGCTTCCGCTCTCCTCGGTCCGCTTCGCCCCGAAGCTGGACATGACGAGCACCGCGGCCGCCGGCCGGAAACTCGCGGTCCCGCTCACCCTCCAGGGCCCGGCGGCCAAGAACCTCGGGTCCCTGTCCGTGCAGGTCTCCTACGACGGCGGGAAGAAGTGGTCGAAGGCCCCGGTCACCACGGAGAAGGGCAAGCGGTCGCTCACACTGAACCACCCGAAGAAGGCCAAGTCGGTCTCCCTCAGGGCGAAGCTCACGGACAGCAAGGGCAACACCTATGAGGTCACCGTGGTGAAGGCGTACCTGCTCAGGTAGCCGTCAGCGTTCCTCGAGAAACTGGGCTGCGACTGACCTTCCCGAAGAAATACGCACCGTACCGGAACCGCTCGCGCCGCCGCCCCCTCTCTTCCACCGGTCGATTCCGTCACGACGGTGAAAGAGGAAGAACAATCATGCGCAGATCAACGTCGGCCGTCGCCGCAGGTCTGATGACGTTCGCGGGACTGGTCGCGGCGGGCGCCCCGGCCCAGGCGGCGACGCCGACCGCCGAGTACGTCGCGCTCGGCGACTCGTACGCCTCCGGTGTCGGTGCGGGCTCGTACGACCCGGCGAGCGGCGACTGCAAGCGGAGCACGCTGAACTACCCCCGCCTGTGGGCGGCGGCCAACCCCGAGTACGCGCTGAAGGACGCCACGTGCAGCGGCGCGACCATCGCGGACGTACGGGCCGGGCAACTGTCCGCGCTGAGCGCGAACACCAACCTGGTCACCCTGACCGTGGGCGGTAACGACGCCCAGTTCTCGACGGTGGTGCAGACGTGCCTCACCGACACCGAGAACGCCTGCGCGCTCGCCACCGGGTGGATGTCCGAGTACGCCAAGGGCCGCCTGGTGGGTGAACTGACCGGCCTCTACAAGGACATCAAGGCCCGTTCGCCGAAGGCCCTGATACTCGTCTTCGGCTACCCGCAGGCGCTGTCCACGACCGGTGCGTGCTCCCCGATCGAGCTGAGCGCGAAGAAGCGCGCCGGGATGAACGGGCTGGCCGACGCGCTCGCGGAGGGCGGGCGGAAGGCGGCGGCGGACGCGGGGGTCCACTTCGTCGACATGCGGGGGAAGTTCAACGGCCACGGGGCGTGCGGCACCCACCCGTGGATCCACGGACTCAACCTCACCGAGTCCGCCGCGACCTTCCACCCGAACGCGGCGGGCCAGGAGAAGGGCTACGCGGCGAAGTTCAAGTCCCTCTGGGGCTGACCGGCCGGTGGCCGTGGCCGGGCTCAGGGATAGAGGATGAGCTCGGCCTCGGTCGCGCCGGCCAGTTCGTACGACGTCCCGGCGGGCGGTCGGCGGCCCGAGTAGAGGCGTACGAGGGTGGGGGCGTCGCCGATGTAGCGGGCGGGCGGGGCGTCGCCGCTCGGGGCGCCGAGCAGCACGGGCGTGTCGGTGTCGTCGAGGTCGGCGTGCAGCGGGCGGGTGCCGTGCGCCCGGGTGAGGTGGGTCAACAGCTCCACCGCCAGGCCCAGTTGGGGACCTTCGTACGCGCCTGGCAGACTCCACGCCTCGCGTACGTCACCGGCGTGCACCCACTCGCCGAAGGCGACGCCGTCCAGGACGCCACCGGCGTCGGCGATGACCGGGCCCGCGTCGGTCATGCCCCGCTCCAGCTCGTCCACGATCCGCGCCACGGGCCACTCGTGCCGCTCGGCGATGTCCCGGTCGTTCGACTCCGGGCTGAACACGCCCTTCTCCAAGCGGCCCTCGACCACCCGCGACAACACGGCGGAACAGTGCGCCAACACGTCCCGCACACTCCACCCCGGGCAGCAGGTCGCCGCCCCGAAGTCCCCCTCCGGCCTCCCCCGCAACAGCGGCACCAGCGCGTCCCGCTCACCGGCCAGCAGCCGCGCGGGGAGTCCGGGGTCCCGTACATCGTGCGTATCAGCCACAGTCGTCATGCGACCCACGCTAGGGCCTGTCGTCAAATTCCCGTCTGCCCCGCGGCCGCCCTCCGGGCGACGACGGGAATTTGACGACAGGCCCTAGGGGGAGAGGGCGGCCGCGTGCACGACCACGGCACAATGCGTGCATGCCCGACTCCCACTCCCCCAGGGAAACCCTGCGCCACCGCTGGCTGCCCGCGCTGCTGTCGGCCCGGGACGGGGCCTGCGATCCCGCTCCGCTCCCGTACGCCGACGCCCTGATCAAGCGGTGGTCGGAGCCGCAGCGGAAGTACCACACCCTCGACCACCTCACGGCGGTGCTGGACCGTGTCGAGGTGCTGGAGGACCACGCGACGGATCCGGACCTCGTCCGGCTGGCCGCCTGGTTCCACGACGCGGTGTACCTGCCGGAGCGGTCGGAGAACGAGGAGCGGTCGGCCCGGCTCGCCGAGCGGGCGTTGCCGGAGGCGGGGGTGTCGGCGGAGAGGACGGCGGAGGTGGCGCGGCTGGTGCGCCTCACCGTCACGCACGATCCGGCCGACGACGACCCGAACGGGCAGGTCCTGTGCGACGCGGACCTGGCGATCCTGGCGTCACCGCCGGACGCGTACGCCGCGTACGCCGCCGCCGTGCGGGAGGAGTACGGCTTCGTACCGGACGACGCGTTCCGAGCGGGCCGCGCGGCGGTGCTGCGCCAACTCCTCGATCTGCCAAGGCTGTTCAGGACGCCGTACGGACAGCGCGAGTGGGAGGCCCGGGCCCGGGAGAACCTGCGGGCGGAACTGGCGGAACTGGCGGAGCGGACGGAACCGGCGGAGCCGACGGAAACCGACGCCTGAGAACCCTCGGCCGTCTCGGTCGGTGGGACGGGTCACGGATGTGGGAATGCGTACCCGAGGGAGTCGGTTGCCCATGGATATGCCCTCACCCGCCGCCGTTCCTGACCACGCCACCCGCTTCCGCATACCCCTCTCCGTCTACGTCCTCGGCCTCGCCGTCTTCGCGCTCGGGACCAGCGAGTTCATGCTCTCGGGGCTGCTGCCGCCCATCGCCGAGGACATGGACGTGTCCATCCCCCGGGCGGGACTGCTGATCTCGGCGTTCGCGATCGGGATGGTGGTCGGGGCGCCGCTGCTGGCCGTTGCGACGCTGCGGCTGCCGCGCCGGACGACGCTCGTCACCCTGATCACCGTCTTCGGCCTCGGACAGGTCGTCGGCGCCCTCGCCCCCAACTACGCGGTTCTCTTCGCCTCCCGGATCGTGAGCGCTCTCGCCTGCGCGGGTTTCTGGGCGGTCGGCGCGGCCGTGGCCGTCGCCATGGTGCCCGTCAACGCCCGCGCCCGCGCGCTGGCCATCATGATCGGCGGATTGTCGATCGCGAACGTGCTGGGCGTACCGGCGGGCGCGTTCCTCGGGGAGCACTTCGGGTGGCGCTCGGCGTTCTGGGCGGTGACGGCCGCCTCGGCGATCGCGCTGGTCGGCGTGGTCACGCTCGTACCGGCCATCCCGCTGCCCGCCGAGCGGCCCAAGCTCGCCCGGGAGGCCCGGATCTACCGCGACGGGCAGGTCTGGCTGTCCATCGCCGTCGTGGCGCTCGCCGCCGGTGGCGTCTTCTGCGCGTTCAGCTATCTCGCGCCGCTGCTCACGGATGTCTCGGGCCTGGACGCCGGCTGGGTGCCGACGGTGCTGGCGCTGTTCGGGATCGGGGCGCTGATCGGCACGGCCGTCGGGGGCCGGTTCGCGGACGCGCACCTCTTCGGGGTGCTGCTCAGCGGGATCGCCGCCTCCACGGTCCTGCTGGTGGCCCTGGCGCTGCTCGCCCAGTACGCCGTCGCCGCCGTCCTCCTCTCCTTCCTCCTCGGGGTGTCCTGCTTCTACACCGCCC
The DNA here is from genome assembly GCF_033794485.1 of Streptomyces sp. MB09-02B. Classification (NCBI taxonomy): domain Bacteria; kingdom Bacillati; phylum Actinomycetota; class Actinomycetes; order Kitasatosporales; family Streptomycetaceae; genus Streptomyces; species Streptomyces sp. MB09-02B. The sequence continues at coordinate 1,578 of NZ_JARGEE010000230.1, read as the reverse complement.
CGGCCCTCAACGCCCGCCTCTTCAACGTCGCCGGTGCCGCCCCGACCCTGGCCGGTGCCACCACCACCGCCGCGTTCAACCTGGGCAACACCGGCGGCCCCTGGATCGGCGGCGTCGTCATCGACGCGGGCCACGGCTTCGCCGCCACGGCCTGGGCGGGCGGCGCCATCACCGCGGCCGCCCTCGTCGCGACCGCCGTGTCCCTGCGCGTGCACCGGCGTACGCGGGCCTCCCGCAGGGTGGCCGGAAGCAGTGACACCGCCGGCGCGGGCACCGTAAATCCAGTACGTACGGAGGCCTGAGCCCGCCTATTCTCGCCGCCATGCGACCAATGGGTGGGGAACAGGTACGGGAAGCCGTGGAACACGGTCTCGCGGTGCTGGGGGCGGTGGCCGACCGGGACTGGAAGGGCACCAAGGCCGGGCGGCTGGACTGGAACTGCTGGGGGACCGCTGAGCACATCGCGTCGGACCTGATCGCGTACGCGGGCCAGTTGGCGGGACGGCCGACCGCACGCTACGTACCGTTCGAGATCGACATGGCGGAGTGCGAGAACAACGCCGACCTGCTGGAGGTCATCCGGACGACCGGCGTTCTGCTGACCGCCGTCGTCCACACCACCCCGCGCTCGGTCCGCGCCTTCCACCCGTACCCGTTCCGCGCCGCCGACCGCGAGGGCTTCGCGGCGATGGGCGTCGCCGAGGTGCTGCTGCACACGCACGACATCATCGAGGGCCTCGGGCTCCCGGTGTCCGTGGCCGTGCCGCCCGCCGGACTCGGCCTGTGCGAGTCCGTGCTCGCCCGCCTCTTCCCGCACGTCAGGCCCGGTGACGACCCCTGGGCGACGCTGTTGTGGGCCACCGGCCGGGGCGACCTGCCGGGCCGGGCGCCCGTCACCGAGTGGCGGTGGAGCAACCCGCTGCACATCGACGCCGAGCGGCTCGTCCTCCAGGGCGTCCACCCGGCCGCCGCCGCCGATCTCGCCGAGGGCGGCACCGGCGGCTTCGACTGGATCGCGGGCGGCCCGGTCGACGGGACCCGGACCGGCGCGGGCCTGGTGTTCCAGGCGTACGAGGCGGGGGTGCACCGGCCGGAGTGGGGCATGTTCGTGCTCGTGCGCAAGGACGACGGACTGGCCGTCGGCGCGCTCGGCTACCACGGGGCGCCGGACGAGGAGGGCCGCGTCGAGATCGGGTACGACCTGGTGGAGGGGGCGCGCGGTCGCGGTTACATGACCGAGGCGGTGGGCGCGCTGACCGCCTGGGCGCGGGAGCGGGGCCGGGAGCAGAGGGACGTACGGTCGCTGTTCGCGGTCGTCGAGAAGACCAACACCCCTTCGCAGAACGTGGTTTCGCGCGCCGGATTCGACAAGGTGAGCGACGACTGGGGTGACGGGGAGGACGGGGCGCAGTTCGCGTACGAACTCCGTCTGCGCGCCTGACGTACGCCGGGCCCACCCGCTCCAGCAACGCGATCTGCCAGGTGAATGGGCGGGGACCCGGCGGCGCTCATCACGTGGGGGCAGGGTCTGGACCCGGTCTTCGTCGACTGACCCGCACGCCCCGCACGCCCCGTACC
>NZ_JARGEE010000022.1:0-43239 GCF_033794485.1 Streptomyces sp. MB09-02B | reverse complement strand
CGGGGGGCGGCCGGAGACGGTGGCGCCGAAGACGACGTCGTCACGGCCGGTGGCCTGGGCCAGGGCCAGCGCCCAGGCACCCTGCACCACCGTGTTCATCGTGACGCCCTGGCCCCGCGCCCACGCCGACAGCTCCGCCGTCGCCTTCGCGTCCAGGCCGAAGGCGACGCCCAGCGGGGCCGAGTCGACCGGACCGGCGTCCGGGGCGAGCAGGGTGGCCTGGTCGAGGCCGGCGAGGGACGTCCGCCAGGCCTCCCGGGCGGCGTCCCGGTCGCGGGCGTCGAGCCAGGTGAGGTAGTCGCGGTACGGACGAACGCGGGGCAGGGCGGAGGGGTCGCCGCCGGACGCGTACAGCTCGGTCAGCTCCTGCCAGAGCAAGGGCATCGACCAGCCGTCGAGCACGATGTGATGGTTCGTCATCACCAGCCGGACCCGGTCGTCGGACAGGCGTATCGCCGTGAACCGCATCAGCGGCGGGCTCGTCAGGTCGAAGCGGCGCTCCCGGTCCTGGGCGGCGAGCCGGTCGGCCTCGGCCTCCCGCTCGTCGGCGGGCAGGCCGGTCAAGTCGGCCTCCCGCCAGGGGGGTTCGACGTCGGCGGGCACCACCTGCACCCATGCGCCCGAGGCGGTCTGCCGGAACCCGGCGCGCAGGTTGGCGTGCCGGTGCAGCAGGGCCCGCGCCGCGGCGTGCATCCGGGCACCGTCGAACGTGCCCTCCAGGTCGAAGGCGAGCTGGCCCACGTAGACGTCACGGGCGTTCTCGTCGTACAGGTTGAGGAAGAGGAAGCCCTCTTGGAGGGGGGCGAGCGGCAGGATGTCCTGGGCGGCGGGGACGAGGCGCTCCAGGCGGTCGATCTCGCCCTGGTCGAGGGCCGCGTGGGTGAGGTCCGACGGGGTGAGCCCGCCGGCGCCGGGGAGGCGTGCTTCCTCGACGAGCTGCTTCAGCGCCCGGAACCAGGCGTCGGCCAGACGCCGGGCGTCCTCGGGCTCCAGCTGGGTCCGGGAGTAGGTCCATCGCGCCCGCAGCCGGGTACCCGAAGGCGTCTCGTGGGCGACGGCGTTGAGGTCCACGGGGTGGGCCAGCGGCATGGCGCCGTCGATGCCCGCGACATCGCCGCCCTCGATGCTCCAGGGGGTCTCGTGGGCGCCGCCCTGGCCGAGCTGCCCGAGGTAGTTGAAGCCGAACTCGGGCACCGGGAACCCGGCGAGCGTGGTCCGGGTACGGGGGTTGAGGTAGCGCAGCAGGCCGTAGCCCATGCCGTCGCCGGGTACGGTGCGCAGCTGCTCCTTGACGGTCTTCAGCGCCCGGATCGCCGGCGCGTCGCCGTCGGTGGCGGGGGCGGCCGGCGGTGCGAGCAGGACCGGGTACATGGCGGTGAACCAGCCCGCGGTTCGGCTGAGTTCGGCGCCCGGCACGGTGTCCTCGTGGCGTCCGTGGCTCTCCAGGTCCACCACGAGGGGCGCGTCGGGGTCCTCGCCGCGGCCGCGCCGCCACTCGGCGACGGCGAGCGCGAAGGCGCTCAGCAGGACGTCGTTGATCGTCGCGTGGCAGACGCCGGGAACCCAGGTGAGCAGGGCCTCGGTGAGGTCCGCGTCGAGTTCGGCGGTGATCTCGCCCGCGCTCGCGTGGGTGTCCCGCGCGGGGTCGAGGCGCAGGGTGCGCGGGGTGTCGGCGAGCACCGAACGCCAGTGGTCGAGCTCCGCCTCGACGCGCGGTTCCTCGGCGAGGTCCGCGAGGGACAGCGCCCACCGCCGCCACGGCGTGTCCACCGGGGCGAGCGGGTCGCCCGCGCAGGCGGCGGCCAGGTCGGGTATGAGGATGCGCCAGGTGACGCCGTCCATGACCAGGTGGTTGGCGACGAGCACGAGCAGACCGTCCCGGTCGGCACCCCGGTCGAGCCAGACGGCCTGGAGCATACGGCCGTTTGCCGGGGCCAGCCGCGAACGGGCCGCACGCGCCTGCTCGGTGACCGCGGACCGGACGTCGAAGTCGTCGAGGCCCACGGCGTCGTACCGGGTCAGGCAGTCGGCCACGGCCACGGAACCCGGTGGGGGAACCTGGATCGTCCAGTCGCCGGCCACCCGCATGCGCAGGGCGTCGTGGTGGTCGAGCACCGTCAGCACAGCGGCGCCGAGCGCCTCGAAGTCGAGGGCGGCCGGCACCCGCAGCACCAGGGACTGGTTGAACTCGGCCACGTCGGAGCCGAGTTCGGCGAACCAGGCCATCATCGGAGTGCGGGGGGCCGGCCCGTGGGCCGGGATGTCGGCGCCCTGCTGCCGGGCGTGGTCCGTGTCGGGTCCGGCCGTGGCCGACTCGGCGAGCAGCGCGGGCGTCTGGTGTTCGAAGACGTCGCGCACCGACAGGACGAGACCCGCCGCGCGGGCCCGGCCGACGAGCTGGATGGATCGGATGCTGTCCCCGCCGAGGTCGAAGAAGCCGTCGTCGATCCCGACGGACTCCACCCCGAGGACGTCGGCGAACAGCTCGGACAGCAGCCGCTCCCGCGGGTTGCGTGCGGTGCGCCCCGACGTCCGCGCGGAGTAGTCGGGGGCGGGCAGCGCCTTGCGGTCCAGCTTGCCGTTGATCGTCAGCGGCAGGGCGTCCAGGCCGACGAACGCGGTCGGGATCATGTGGTCGGGCAGGGTCTCGCGCAGTTCGTCGCGGAGCGCGGCGGCGTCCAGGGTGTGACCGTGCTCGGGTACGACGTACGCCACGAGCCGGCGGTCGCCCGGCCGGTCCTCCCGCACGATCACGGCAGCCCTCGCCAGGTGCGGACGCTCGGTGATGACCGTCTCGATCTCGGTCGGCTCGATCCGCAGGCCGCGGATCTTGACCTGGGTGTCGATCCGTCCCAGGTACTCCAGCTCACCGCTCGGCAGCCAGCGCACCAGGTCACCGGTCCGGTAGAGCCGGGTGCCGGGCGCCCCGAACGGGTTGGCCACGAACCGCTCCGCGGAGAGCGCGGGGCGGTCGTGGTAGCCGCGGGCCAGGTGCGGGCCGGCCGCGTAGAGCTCGCCGGGGACACCGGGGGCGACCGGGCGCAGCGCGGCGTCCAGCACGTACACCGCGGTGTTGGCGACGGGGGAGCCGATGGGCGGGGTGAGCGGCCCGGACAGCGGACCGCTCATGGTCGAGCAGACCGTGGTCTCCGTGGGGCCGTAGGAGTTGAGCATCGTACGGCCGCCGGACCAGCGCTCCACCAGCTCGGGCGGGATCGTCTCCGCGCCCACGACGAGGGTGAGCCCGTCGGGCAGCGAGCCCTCGGGCAGGAGCCCGAGGACGGAGGTGGTCAGGCTGAGATGGGTGGCCTCGTACCGGGTCGCCAGCTCGGCCAGTTCGGGCCCCGGCGTGGTTGCCCGGGGCGCGACGACGAGGGTGGCGCCGGTGAGGAGAGCCATCGCCAGCTCCCACAACGACGCGTCGAAGCTCGGGGAGAGGTGCTGCAGGATCCTGCTGCCCGGCCCGGCCCCGCAGTCGCGGGTGAAGATGTCGGCCAGGCCCGGCAGACCGGTGTGGGTGACGACGACACCCTTGGGCCGGCCCGTGGTGCCGGAGGTGTAGATCATGTACGCCGGGTGCTCGGGGAGCAGCGGCGTCGGGCGTTCCGCGTCGGTCACGTCGTGCGAGGGCAGATGGGCGACGGCCGCCGCGGTCTCGTCGCTGTCGATCAGGAGAAGGGGTGCGGCCGTGTCCGGGAGCCCGGCGGCGCCGGCGGACGTGGTGAGGAGCAGCGCGGGCGCGGCGTCCTTCACGAGATGGGCGATCCGCTCGGCGGGGTACGCGGGGTCGACGGGCAGATAGGCCGCGCCCGCCTTGAAGGCGGCGAGCGCCGAGACGACCAGGTCGGCCGAGCGCGGCAGGGCCATCGCCACGAACTCCTCGGGGCCCGCGCCCAGTTCGAGGAAGCGGCGGGCCAGCCGGTTCGCCCGCGCGTTCAGCTCGCCGTACGACAGGACCTGTCCGTCGAACTCGACCGCGACGCGCTCCGGTGCTTCGGCGGCATGGCCCTCGACGTACTCGGCGAAGGTCCGGCCGACCGGCTCGCGCGCCGTGTCGTTCCACTCGACCAGGACGCGGTCCAGCTCCTGGCGGCTGAGGACGTCGACGTCACCGATACGCCGCCCGGGGTCGCCCACCAGGGCGTCGAGGAGCCGCAGGAAACGGTCCACCAGGGCGCCGACCGTGTCCTCGTCGAAGAGGTCGGTGCTGTACTCGGCCGCGCCGAACAGTCCGGCGGGGGCGCCCTGGGCGTCGCGGTGCTCGGCGATCTCGAAGGCCAGGTCGAGCTTGGAGATCCCGGTGGCGACGGGCAGCAGCGTCACGTCCAGGCCGGTCGCGGCCAGCGCGGCGAGCGCGTCCTGCTGGGTGGTGTCCAGGCTCAACAGCACCTGGAACAGCGGGTTGTGGGAGAGCGACCTGGTCGGGCTGAGGACGTCCACCAGGTGCTCGAAGGGCAGCTCCTGGTGGTCGTAGGCGGTCAGGTCGGCGGCCCGCACCCGGTCGAGCAGCTCGCGGAAGGTGGGGTTGCCGCTGGTGTCGGTGCGCAGTACCAGGGTGTTGACGAAGAAGCCGACGACCTGGTCCAGGGCGTCGTCGGTCCGTCCCGCCACCGGCGTGCCGACAGGGATGTCGTCACCGGCCCCCATCCGGGACAGCAGGGCGGCCAGCGCCGCCTGGAGCACCATGAACACGCTGGTGCGGGATTCCCTGGCCAGCTCCGTCACGCCCGCGTGCAGCCGGGCGGGGACGGTCAGCGGAACACGGGCGCCGCGGTGCGAGGCGACGGCCGGGAGGGGCCGGTCCGCGGGCAGGTCGAGCCGGTCGGGCAGACCGGCCAGGGCCTGCTTCCAGTGGGCGAGCTGACGGCCGGCCGGGCCGGCGGCGTCGGACGCGTCCCCGAGCGACGTGCGCTGCCACAGCGCGAAGTCCGCGTACTGCACCGGCAGGGGCGTGAAGTCGGGGGCGCGACCGGCCGCGCGGGCCGTGTACGCCGTGGCGAGGTCCTGGATCAGCGGGCCGAGGGACCAGCCGTCACCGGCGATGTGATGGACCATCAGCAGCAGTACGTGCTCCGCGCCGGAGAGCCGGAACAGCTCCGCCTTCACCGGGATGTCGGTGCGCAGGTCGAAGCAGTGCCGGGCGGCCTCTTCGAGGAGCCCGCCGAGTCGTTCCTCGACGGTGTCGGTCAGCGGCAGCTCGAAGCGCACGCCGGCGGCGTCGAGCACGGTCTGCCGGGCGCCCCGCTCGTCCTCGGCGAACACGGTCCGCAGGCTTTCGTGGCGGGTGATGACGTCCTGGAAGGCCGCGCGCAGCGCCTGCGGGGCGAGCCCGCCGGTCAGCCGCAGCGCACCGGTGATGTTGTAGGTGGGGGAGGGGCCTTCGAGCTGGTGCAGGAACCACAGCCGCTGCTGTGCGTACGACAGCGGCAGCCGTTCGGGGCGCGCGCCGGCCGTCAGCGGTGTCCTGGCGTGCTCCGCCCGCTCCAGGGCCGCCGACAGGCCGGCGACGGTGGGTGTCTCGAAGAGCTGGCGCACCGACAGCTCCACGCCCAGGGTGGTGCGGATGCGGCCGGCCAGCCTGGTGGCGAGCAGCGAGTGGCCGCCGAGGTCGAAGAAGTTGTCGTCGATGGTCAGCCGGGCAACCGCGAGCACCTCGGCGAAGAGGGAGCACAGGATCTCCTCGCGCGGGCCGCGCGGAGCGCGTCCCGTGACCTGCCCGCAGTGGGCGGGGGCGGGCAGCGCCCTGCTGTCGAGTTTGCCGTTGGGCGTCAACGGCAGGGCGTCCAGGGTGACGAACGCCGAGGGCAGCATGTGGTCCGGCAGCTGGGCGGCGGCATGGTCGTGGAGCGCGCGGGCACTGACGTCGGCACCGGTCACCACGTACGCGACGAGCCGCAGGTCGCCCGGGACGTCCTCGCGCGGCACCACGGTCACGTCGTCGACCGAGGGGTGCGCCGCGAGCACGGCCTCGATCTCGCCGAGCTCGATGCGGAAGCCGCGGATCTTCACCTGCTGGTCGGCGCGCCCCAGGTAGTCGAGGCCGCCGTCGCTCCGGCGCCGGGCCAGGTCGCCCGTGCGGTACATCCGGGTGCCCGTCTCGCCGAAGAGCGCGGCGTAGGGGTCGGCGGGGAAGCGGTCCGCGGTGAGGCCCGGGCGTCCCAGGTAGCCGCGGGCGAGGCCCGCCCCGGCGACGTACATCTCCCCGGTGACGCCGGGCGCGGTGGGGCGCAGTCGGTCGTCGAGGACGTACACCCGCAGGTCGGGGATGTTGACGCCGATGGTGCTCGCCGAGGCGGCGGCAGCGGTGACCCGGTCCAGCGCCAGGTGGGAGACGTGGACGGTGGTTTCGGTGATGCCGTACATGTTGACCAGGAGCGGGGCGTCCTCGGCGTGCCGCTCGTACCAGTCCGCGAGGCGCGACAGGTCGAGCGCCTCGCCGCCGAACACCACGCAGCGCAGGGCGAGTTCGGGCCGCTGCTCGCGGTCGGCCGCCGCCAGCTGGTAGAACGCCGAGGGTGTCTGGTTCAGGACGGTGACCCGCTGCTGTTCGAGAAGGGCCAGGAACGCGGCGGGGTCCCGGCTGACGGCGTGCGGTACGACGACGAGCCGGCCGCCGTGCAGGAGCGGCCCCCACAGCTCCCAGACGGAGAAGTCGAACGCGTAGGAGTGGAAGAGGGTCCACACGTCCCGCTCGTCGAAGCCGAACCAGTGCTCGGTGGCGGAGAAGAGCCGCACGACGTTCCGGTGCGGCACCGCCACGCCCTTGGGCCGTCCCGTCGAGCCCGAGGTGTAGATGACGTACGCGGTGTCCCGCGGGTCGAGCGGCCTGACCCGTTCGCCCTGGGCGAGGTCGTCCGAGCGGTACGCGTCCGTCCCGTCGCCGCCGCCGTCCGTTTCCGCGAGGCCGTCGAGGCCGTCGAGGACGATGCGGGGCACCTGGTGGGCGGGCAGCCGCCCGGCGGTGTCGCGGTCGGTGAGCAGCACCGCGGGCGCCGCGTCGGACAGCGCGTGGGCGAGCCGGTCGGCCGGGTAGCCGGGGTCGAGCGGTACATAGGCGGCGCCCGACTTGACCACGGCGAGCAGGGCCACGACCAGTTCGGCCGACCGGGGCAGCGCGAGCGCGACCAGCGCGTCGGGGCCGATCCCGCGGGCGACCAGGAGCCGGGCGAGGCGGTTGGCCCGCGCGTTGAGCTCGCCGTACGACAGGGAGGTGCCCTCGAAGGTCAGCGCCGTGCGGCCGGCGTGACGGGCCGCCTGCTGCTCGAAGAGTTCCGGCAGCGTGGCCACGACGGGCTCGACGGCCGCCCCGGCCGCCACAGGCGTGACGGGCGTGACGGGCTCACCGAGGGCGCTGGAGGAGTCCGGCCGGTTGGCGGCCACGAGCAGCGCGTGGTGTTCGCCGGGGACGAGGACGTCGATGTCGCCCAGGCGCACGTCGGGCTCCGCGACGACCTCCGTGAGGAGCCGCACCAGCCGCTCGGTGAGGGCGCGGACGGTCCCGGCGTCGAACAGCTCCGTGCTGAACTCCACCGCGAGGTCCAGCCCGGCCGGTCCGCCCTCGGCGTCGCGGTTCTCGTCGAAGGCGAACACGAGGTCGAACCTGGACAGGCCGGTGTGCACGGGCATCCGCGTCGCGCTGACGCCGGGCAGCCGGCCCAGCTCGCCCAGGGCGTCCTGCTGGGTGGTGTCGAAGGTCAGCGCCACCTGGAACAGCGGGTGGTGGGATGTGCCGCGGTCCGGGTTGAGCGCCTCGACCAGCCGCTCGAAGGGCACGTCCTGGTGGGCGTAGGCGGCCAGGTCGGTGGCGCGGACCCGGCCGAGGAGCTCGCGGAAGGTCGGGTCGCCGCTGGTGTCCGTGCGCAGCACGAGCGTGTTGACGAAGAAGCCGATCAGGTCTTCCACGGCCGCGTCGGTGCGCCCCGCGATGGTGGAGCCGATCGGTACGTCCTCGCCCGCGCCGAGCCGCGTCAGGAGCCCCGCGAGCGCGGCCTGGAGCACCATGAACACGCTGGTCCGGGTCTCGCTGGCCAGCCCGGCCAGCGAGCGGTGCAGTGCGGCGGGCACGGTCAGGTCGAGCCGGTCCCCGGCGTTGTCGCGCCGGGCGGGACGCGGCCGGTCGGTGGGCAGTTCGAGCCGCTCCGGCAGGCCGGCCAGTGCCTCGCGCCAGTGGGAGAGCTGCCGGGCGCCCTCGCCGTGGATGTCCCCGTCGGCGCCGAGGAGTTCGTGCTGCCAGAGCGTGTAGTCGGCGTACTGCACCGGCAGCGGCGCCCAGTCGGGGGCCGCGCCGCCGAGCCGGGCGGCGTAGGCGGCACCCAGGTCACGGGCGAGCGGGGCCAGCGACCAGCCGTCCCCGGCGATGTGGTGCAGCACCAGCAGCAGCACGTGCTCGTCCGGTGCCACCCGCAACAGCGCGGTCCGCAACGGCACTTCACCGGTGAGGTCGAAGGGGTGGCGGGCCGTCCGGGCGATGTCCCCGGTCAGCCGCTCCGCGTCGCTGTCGACGATCTCCAGACGGGGCGCCGCCTGCTGCAGGGAGAGGATCACCTGGTGCGGTCCGTGCTCGTCCTCCGCGAAGACGGTGCGCAGGCTCTCGTGCCGGGCGACCACGTCACCGATCGCCGCCGCGAGGGCGGCGCCGTCCACCCGGCCGGTGAGCCGCAGCGCGGCCGGGATGTTGTACAGCGGTGACGGGCCCTCGAACTGGTGGATGAACCACAGGCGTCGCTGGGCGAAGGAGAGCGGGAGACGGTCGGGCCGCTGCCGTGCGGCGACCGCCGTGCGGGCCCGGTCGGTCTCGTCGAGCGCCACGGCGAGCTCCGCCACGCTCGGCGACTCGAAGACCCGCTGGATCGACAGCTCCGCCCCGAGGGCGGTGCGGATACGGCTGATCAGCTGTGTGGCGAGCAGCGAGTGTCCGCCCAGCTCGAAGAAGCCGTCGTCGACGCCGACCGTGTCCACCCCGAGGACCTCGGCGAACAGCGTGCACAGCAGTTCCTCACGCGGGGTGCGCGGTGCCCGGCCGCCGGAGCGCTCCGTGCGGGCGGGCAGGGGCAGGGCCCTGCGGTCGAGCTTGCCGTTCGGCGTGACCGGCAGCTCAGGCAGCGTGACGTACGCCGACGGGACCATGTAGTCGGGCAGCAGCTCGCGCAGCCGGGCGGTGAGCGTCGCGGAACCGGCCCCGGTGGCGCCCGAGGGGACGGTGTAGGCGACGAGGCGCTGGTCGCCGGGCCGGTCCTCGCGCAGCACCACCGCGGCCTGGCCGACCTCCGGCTGCCGGACGAGGGCGGCCTCGATCTCGCCGAGTTCGATGCGGAAGCCGCGCAGCTTGACCTGCTGGTCGGCGCGGCCGAGATAGTCGAGGCTGCCGTCGTGGTTCCAGCGCGCGAGGTCGCCCGTGCGGTACATCCGGCTGCCCGGCGCGCCGTGCGGGTCGGCGGTGAAGCGCTCGGCGCTGAGGCCGGGGCGGCCCAGGTAGCCGCGGGCGAGCTGGACACCGGCGATGTAGAGCTCGCCCGGCACACCCGCGGGCACCGGGCGCAGCGCGGCGTCGAGCACCCGCATCCGGGTGTTCCACACCGGGCGGCCGATCGGCACCGGGCCGGTGCCCGAGTCCTCGGCGCACGGCCAGTACGTCACGTCGACGGCGGCCTCCGTGGGCCCGTACAGGTTGTGCAGCGGGACGTCCGAGACGGCCTGGAACCGCGTGCGCAGCTCGGCCGAGAGGGCCTCGCCGCTGCAGAAGACCCGGCGCAGGCCCGTCAGTGAGGCCGCGGCGGGCTCGCGCAGGAACACGTCGAGCATCGACGGCACGAAGTGGAGGGTGGTGATGCCCTCGCGCCGGACGACGTCGGCCAGATAGGCCGGGTCCAGATGGCCCTCGGGCCGCGCGACGACCAGCGTGGCGCCCTGGACGAGGGGCCAGAAGAACTCCCACACGGACACGTCGAAGCCGGACGGGGTCTTCTGCAGCACCCGGTCGGAGGCGTCGAGGCCGTAGGTGTGCTGCATCCAGGCCAGACGGTTGACGATCGACCGGTGGGAGATCACCACACCCTTGGGCCGGCCGGTGGACCCGGAGGTGTAGATGACGTAGGCGGGGTGGCGCGGATCGAGCGCCGGCGCCGGTGTCCCGGTGGGCTCCGGGGCCGCGGCCGGGGCGGGTGCGTCCAGGACCAGCCGGGGGGTGCCGTCGTCCGGCAGCCGCTCCTCGGTGTCCGACGTGGTCAGGACGAGCATGGCGCCCGCGTCGTGCAGGATGTGCGCGATGCGGTCCGCCGGATAGCCGGGGTCGACGGGGACGTACGCCGCCCCCGACTTCAGCACGGCGAGCAGGGCGACGACGAGGTGTGTCGACCGGGGGACGGCGACCGCGACGAAGCGCTCCGGGCCGGCTCCGCGGGCGATCAGGTTCCCGGCCAACTCCTGGGCGCGGGCGTCCAGTTCGGCGTACGTCAGCGAGCTTCCCCCGTACGCGACGGCCTCGTGGTCCGGTGTGCGGGCGGCCTGCGCGGCGAGCAGCCCGGGCAGCGTCGCGTCGGCGACCTCGTGCGCGGTGTCGTTCCACTCCGTGAGGATGCGGTGCCGCTCGTCCGGCGTGAGCAGGACGGCCCGGTCCAGGGGGGCGGTGGGGTCGGCCGCCAGGTCTTCGAGGAACCGGACGAAGCGCTCCTGGAGGGAGGTCAGGTCCCGGGCGTCGTACACCTGGGGGTTGCCCTCGAAGTCGACGCGGATCCCGGAGTCGGGGGTGCCGGTCAGAACGAGGTTCAGGTCGGTCGTCGGGCCGGAACTGATGCTGCGCATCACACCCACCGGTCCGCCGAAGTCGACGGGCCTGTAGGGCATGACGTTGACCGTCGGGGCGAGCACGCCCGAGCCGCCGAGTTCGCGGTTCAGGTCCTCGCCGCGGTACCGGCTGTGCGCCATGAGGCCGCGCAAGGCGCCGGACACCGTCTCGATCAGCTGGGCGAAGGTCTGGCCCGGGCGTACGGTCAGCCGCAGCGGCAGCCGGTTGGAGACCATGCCGGGCGTGGTGCGGGCGTTGGCGCCGTACCGGCCGGTGACCGGCACGGACAGCACGATGTCCTGGGCGCCCGTCATCCGGTGCAGGAAGGCGCCCACGCCGGCGATCACCACGCGCGCCCAGGCGGAGCCCGTCGCCTCGGCGGCCCGCTCCAGCACACCCGTGCGCTCCGGGCCGAGGGCGAGGCTCGCCACGGTGGGCGCCAGCACGAGCCCGCTGCCGCGGCCGGTCAGGGAGACCGGCTCGGGGCGGTCGGCGAACAGCCCGGTCCAGTAGGCGCGGTCCTCGGCGTGCCGGGCGGAGGCGCGGTAGGTCTCCTCGGTGGCGGCCAGCCGGTCCATGTCGCCGAAGGAGCAGGGCGCCACCTCGCTCCCGGCCGTGAGCGCCCGGTACACCTCGGCCAGCCGCTCGTAGAACAGGGACATGCTGGTGCCGTCGATCACGATGTGATGGACGCCCAGGTAGTACAGGTGCCGGCCGGCGCCGAGCGTGAACAGCGCGTGGCTGCTGAGACCCGGCCGGTCGAGCGCCACCGGCGTCGCGCGCTCCCGCTCCATCCAGCGGATCGCCTCGGCGTACGGGTCCTCGTGCCCGGTGAGGTCGAAGTGCCGCAGCAGCACAGGGGTGTACGGCACCCCGTCCGGGCCCTCGGTCCCGTCCGAACCCTCCGGCGCGAGGGGGCAGTACGCGCGGTACGGGCGTCCCTGCTCGTCGGTGAGGAAGCGGGAGCAGAGGGTCTCCGTCTCGGCCACCGTGTGCCGCAGGGCCGCGCTCAGTACGGCGTGGTCCAGCGGGCCGTCGACCTCCAGGCAGGAGCCGGTCCGGTAGTGCGCGCCTCGCGGGTCCAGCTGCTGCGCGAGCCACACCTCGTGCTGCGCACTGGTCAGGACGTGCCGAATGGACGAGAGCTCAGACACCTGTCTCCTCACAATCTTCCGCCGGAACCCCCGGCCTTTTCATGCCGCGCAGAAAAATAATCGAGGCGCCGCTCGAGTGGCATTGAATTAAGGGTGAACCGGGACGCTAGCAAGGTTCCAAGGAGCTGGTCAACATACTTATCCAAGTAGATAACCGCAGGTAGGGAGCTTGATATCCAGCCGATAGCGAGGGTATACGAGCGATTTGTAGAGTGTAGACACGCGCATTTCTTTCCCTGATCGAGAATTCCGGGAGCCGTCTTTCCCGACGGGCGCTCCCGCGTTTCTCCCTTTCTTTTCATTGGAGAGCCGCCATGCCGCCCAGTGCCATTGCGTACGCCGAGCTGTATGTCACGGACGCCCGGGACGCCGCCGGCTTCCTCATCGACAGCCTCGGCTTCGTGCCCCTGGCCGTTGCGGGCCCCGCCACCGGCACCCACGACCGCAGGTCCACCGTGCTGCGCAGCGGAGAGGTCACCCTCGTGGTCACCGAGGCGCTCCAGCCGGGAACCGCCGTCGCCCGGCACGTCGAGGAGCACGGCGACTCCATCGCCGACATCGCCTTCGCCTGTGACGACGTCCGCTCCTGCTTCGACCGGGCGGTCCTCGCCGGCGCCACCGCGCTGCAGCAGCCGGCCCCTTCGCTGCGGCGCGGCCAGGACACCTGGTTCGCCGCCGTCTCCGGATTCGGGGACGTCCGGCACACCCTGATCGCCGCGACCGGCGACCGGACGGGACAGCTGCCGCCCGACCGGGACTGGGCGCTCCTGCCGACCGCCACGGACCCCGCGGCGCCCCGGCCCGCCCTCGACCACGTCGCGGTCTGCCTCGAAGCCGGCACCCTGCGCCGCACCGCCGAGTTCTACGAGGCCGCCTTCGACATGCCCTTCTACTCCTCGGAGTACATCGAGGTGGGCGACCAGGCGATGGACTCCATCGTGGTGCGCAACGCCGACGGCGGCATCACCTTCACCCTCATCGAGCCCGACGACACGCGGGTGCCGGGCCAGATCAACCAGTTCCTGAACGCCCACAACGGCCCCGGCGTCCAGCACATGGCCTTCCTCGTGGACGACATCGTCGGTTCGGTCCGCGCGCTCGGCGACCGCGGCGTGGCCTTCCTGCACACCCCCGGCGCCTACTACGACCTGCTCACCGACCGCGTCAGCGACATGGCCGACGCCATCGCCGACCTGCGCGAGACCAACGTCCTCGCGGACCGCGACGAGTGGGGCTACCTGCTGCAGATCTTCACCCGCTCGCCCTACCCGCGCGGCACCCTCTTCTACGAGTACATCCAGCGCAACGGCGCGCGCGGTTTCGGCAGTTCGAACATCAAGGCGCTGTACGAGGCCGTCGAGAGGGAGCGGGAAGTGGCCGGTCGATGACGTCCGCCATCGAGCGGGAGCCGCTCACACTCGACGACTTCGCCGCGCGCGCTCGGCGCGAACTGCCGCCCGACGTATGGGACTTCATCGCCGGGGGCGCGGGCCGGGAACGCACGCTGGCCGCCAACGAAGCCGTCTTCGACGCCGTGCGGCTGCGCCCCAGGGCGCTGCCCGGCATCGAGGAACCGGACACCTGCGTCGAGGTGCTCGGCTCCCGCTGGGCGGCGCCCGTCGGCATCGCACCCGTGGCCTACCACGCACTCGCCCACCCGGACGGCGAGACGGCAACGGCCGCCGCCGCGGGCCGGCTCGGACTCCCGCTGGTCGTCAGCACCTTCGCAAGCCGGACACTCGAAGAGGTGGCCGGCGCGGCGTGCGCCCCGCTGTGGCTCCAGCTGTACTGCTTCCGTGACGCCGAGACCACGCTCGACCTCGCCCGTCGTGCGCGCGACAGCGGCTACCAGGCCCTGGTGCTCACCGTCGACACCCCCTTCACCGGCCGTCGCCTGCGCGACCTGCGCAACGGCTTCGCGGTCCCCGCCCATGTGACCCCGGCCAACCTGGCCGGGTCGGCCGCCGCCGGGAGCGCGACGCCCGCAGCGCACAGCAGGCTCACCTTCGACCGCTGCCTGGACTGGTCCGCCGTGGCACGGCTGCGGGACCTGAGCGGGCTGCCCGTCCTCGCCAAAGGCGTCCTCACCGCGCGGGACGCCCAGGCGGCGGTGGCCGCGGGCATCGCGGGCATCATCGTCTCCAACCACGGCGGCCGCCAACTCGACGGCGTCCAGGCCACTTTGGAGGCACTGCCCGAGGTGGTGGCCGCCGTGCGCGGCCGCTGCCCCGTCCTCCTCGACGGCGGCGTCCGCTCCGGCGCCGACATCCTGGTCGCCCTGGCCCTCGGCGCCCGCGCCGTGTTCGTCGGCCGGCCCGCGCTGTACGCCCTGGCCGCCGGCGGCAGCGAGGGCGTGCACCGGATGCTCGGCCTGCTGATCGCGGAGTTCGCCGACACCATGGTGCTCACCGGCCACGCCTCGCCCGGCACCATCGGCGCGGACACCGTCATCCTGCCGGGACACAGCCGCCCCCACACCGAGGACACCGCGCCGCACACCGCGCCGCACACCGCGCCGTTCACAGACAGGAGTCCCGCATGACGACCCCGCCGGGAAGCACCGACCGGACCGGCATCCTGCCGCGGACCGCTCTGCACCCCAGTCTGTCCGCGCCGCTGCTCGACACGATGACCTTCCTCAACGAGGTCACCCTGCGCCATCCGCAGGCGATCTCCTTCGCCCCGGGACGGCCCTACGAAGGCGACTTCGACGTCGCGCGCGTACCCGCACTCATCGAGACCTACCTCGACCACCTGCGCGAGCAGGGCCACTCCGAGGAACGCGTCCGCACGGCGCTCTACCAGTACGGCGAGACCGCGGGACAGATCAGGGACATCGTCGCCCGCATGCTCCACATCGACGAGGACATGACGGTGGACCCCGCGTCCGTGGTGGTGACCGTCGGCTGCCAGGAAGCCGTCCTGCTCACGCTCCGCGCCCTGTTCACGGACCCCCACGACGTGCTCCTCGTCGACAGCCCCTCGTACGTCGGCGTCACCGGCGCGGCCGCCCTGCTCGGGATCCCCGTCGTCGCCGTGCCCGGCACCCCGCACGGGCCGGATCCGCAGGGGATCGAACGCGCCGTACGGGAGATCGAGGCGAGCGGCCGGCGCGCCCGATGTCTGTACGTGGTGCCCGACTGCTCCAACCCCACCGGGGTCAGCATGGGCCGCGAGGCCCGTACCGCCCTGCTCGACGCCGCGGACCGGCTCGGGCTGCTGCTCCTGGAGGACAACCCCTACGGCGTGTTCAGCACGGTGCGGCGGCCTACGCTCAAGTCCCTCGACACCCGGCGGCGCGTCATCTACCTCGGCTCCTTCGCGAAGACCGCCTTTCCGGGCGCGCGCGTCGGGTTCGTGGTCGCCGACCAGCTGGTCGAGAGCGCGGACGGCAGGGCACCGGGGCTGCTCGCCGCCGAACTGGCCAAGGTCAAGAGCATGGTCACCGTCAACACCTCCAGCCTGAGCCAGGCGGCGGTCGCCGGGCTGCTGCTGCAGAACGGCGGCGGGCTGCGGGCGGCGAACAAGGCCTCGGCACGCCACTACCAGTCCACCATGAGGTGTCTGCGGGAGTCCCTCGCCGCCGAACTGCGGCCCGGGGCACCGGAGTCGGCGGGGGTGCGGTGGAACGACCCCGACGGCGGGTTCTTCCTGACGCTCGACGTCCCGTTCGCCGCGGACGCGGCCGCGTTGGACATCTCGGCGGAGAAATACGGTGTCATCTGGACGCCGATGCGCCACTTCCACCTTGACGACGCGGGGGACCGGCAGATCCGGCTGTCCTGCAGCTACCTCACCACCGACCAGGCCACCGAGGGGGCGGCCCGGCTGGCCCGCTTCGTCAAGGACCAGGCGCGCAGCTGATCCGCCCCCTCGGGCATTCCCTAGTCGCCGCGCTCGATGTCCTTCACCAGGCCGGCCTCGTAGGCGATGATCGCCGCCTGCACCCGGTTGCGTACCTCCAACTGCGTGAAGATCGCGCTGACATACGTCTTGATGGTGCCCTCGACCAGGTGCAGCCGCTGGGCGATCTCCGCGTTCGACAGTCCGGCGCCCAGCATCCCCAGGACCTCCTGCTCACGCCTGGTCAGCAGGGCCGTGCGCTCGCCCGAGACCTCCGCGCGGGGCGACGGGGCCCTGCGCAGTTCGGTCATCAGCCGGCGCGCCACCAGCGGGGAGAGGCAGGAGCCCCCGGCCGCCACGGCACGCACCCCGGAGATCAGGTCCCGCGGATCGGACGCCTTGAGCAGGAACCCGGCCACTCCCTGGTCCAGCGCCCGCTCGATGTACTTGTCCTCGCCGAACGTGGTGAGGACGACCACCCCGGTGTCCGGGTTCGTCTTGCGCAGTTCACCCGCGGCTGTCAGGCCGTCCATCTCCGGCATCCGGATGTCGAGCAACGCCACGTCGGGGCGGTGCCTGCGGGCCAGTTCGACCGCCTCACGCCCGTCGGACGCCTCCGCGACCACCTCGATGCCCGGCTCGGTGGTGAGGATGGCGCGCACCCCGGCCCTGATGATGGTCTCGTCGTCGGCGAGCAATACGCGAATCATCCGATCCTTCCCTGGTGGTTTGGCTCATCGGCCCCGCGGGCGACCGCCGCCGGGCGTGCTGTGCTCAGAGCGTGTCCTTGGCCACCAGGACATCATCCTGGAAACACAGGCGGTACATCGTGTCGGTGAAGTGCAGAGGGCTCGCGCCGGCCCGGTAGTACTCGCACCTGGCACCCTCGGGAACAAGCGGTTCCGTGACGACCGGCGGCGGTTTCCTGATCCGCCGCGACGGGAGCACCGACTCCAGCTCCGCGCGCGTCTCACCGATCTGTATACCGGCGTAGCCCGCGGGGGAGATGGAGGTGGTCGCCGAGGTGAAGACGTACAGGCCCAGGAGAAGCGCCAGGATGGCCGCACCGAGCACCGCAGGGATCAGCGCGGCCCGCCGGGCGTCGCGCCGCAGCCGGGCCCTGGTCCGCAGCAGCGCGGCCCTCGACGCGCTCCACCTCGGCGCGGGAGGCGCGGGCACGGCACGCCCGGGCGCCGCTTCGCCACCGCCCGTGCCGGAGCCGCCCCCGTCGCCGTGGCCGTGGCCGTCGCCGTGGCTGTCGCTGTCGGCGGTGCCGGACGGTGGGCGGGCGGCGTCGGGGCCCGGCCCCGCGGCCGTCCGTGACGGCGCCGACGCGGTGTGCGGCAGCCGTGCGTACACCTCGAAGCCGCCCGCGCGCGGGCCCGTGCGCAGGGTGCCGCCCGCGAGACGGACGCGCTCGTCCAGTCCGATCAGTCCGGATCCGCTGCCCGTCGCGGGCGCGCTCCCACCGTGCCCCGGCCGCTCGTTGACGACCGACACCACGCTCTCGCGCCTCCCGTGGGTCACCCGCACGGTGATCGCGGCCCCCGGCGCGTGCTTGGCCGCGTTCGTCAGCGACTCCTGCACCACCCGGTACGCCGCGAGGTCGGACAGCTGCGGCGGCCCGTCCGCCCTCGGGGGCGTGCCCTCCTCGTGGAAGTCGACCGGTGTGGCGGACTGCTCGAAGCGGCGCACGAGTTGGGCGATCGACTCGTGGGCGGGGGTCAGCGACGGCGTGGGGTCCTCCCGCAGCAGCCCGATCACCTCGTGCAGGCGCTCGGTGGCCATGGTGCACCGCTCCCGCAACTGGCCCACCGATGCACGGTGTTGCTCGAGGAGGCCGGGGGCCAGCTCGAGACCGCCGGCGAGCAGCGCCATCACACTCAGCTCGTGCCCCAGGGAGTCGTGCATGTCCTGCGCGATCCTGGCGCGCTCCTTGAGCCTGGCCTGGTCGGCGATGTAGCGCTGCTTCCACTCCAGTTGCTCGGCGTGTTCCCAGCCGGCGTGCGCCAGCGCGGTGCGCTGACTCCACCAGTTGCCCGCCCACCAGGGCAGGACACTGGAGGCGAACTCGGTCATCAGCAGGCTCAGCCAGTCCTTGGTGTCGGCCAGGGCACCGACCAGGAGGAGCCCGGCCGTCGCGACACAGAGGAACACCAGGTGCGCGGGCCACAGCCGGGTCAGCCTGCGCCCCGCCAGGAAGCTCAGCACCGCGGCCGCGGCCGCCGGCCACAGGCTCGCACCGAACCAGGGGTAGAACAGGGCGAGGAGCGCCGCCAGCAGCAGGGACAGCAGCGGGACCGTGCGCCGCACCACGACCGCGGCCGTGATGATCAGACAGGCCG
This sequence comes from Streptomyces sp. MB09-02B, assembly GCF_033794485.1. NCBI lineage: Bacteria > Bacillati > Actinomycetota > Actinomycetes > Kitasatosporales > Streptomycetaceae > Streptomyces > Streptomyces sp. MB09-02B. The sequence goes on along the minus strand of NZ_JARGEE010000022.1, from coordinate 25,114 downwards.
CCGCCCAGCCGGCCGACGTGGCCGCGAGTTCCTGCGTGGGGAACGCGGAGGGCGCGAGGAGCACGAGGAGCAGCACCAGATCGCCACGCCCGGTCAAGGGCCGCTCGGAGCCAAGGGCCCTCAGTAACGGTCCGGTTCGTCGGCGCACGGCCTGCCATCGCTGCATCCCAGCACGCTACAAGAGGCACCGGTGCCTCCGAACCTGCCGAAAGTCGCATGCGGTCGTTGCCGTTCGCCAGATGTCCCGCGCCCGCCGTCTCCCTAGCGTTGTGGACGTGACTTTGGAAGGAGCCACCAGGCGATGATCACTTTGGACCGGCTGACCAAGAAGTACGGCGACAAGACGGCCGTCTCTGACCTCTCGTTCGAGATCAAACCGGGGAAGGTCACGGGTTTCCTCGGCCCGAACGGTGCGGGCAAGTCGACCACCATGCGGATGATCGTCGGTCTCGACGCGCCGACGTCGGGACGGGCACTGGTGGGAGGCAAGCGGTACGAGGAACTCCGGCACCCCCTGCGCGAGGTGGGCGCACTGCTCGACGCCCGCGCCGGCCACCCCGGCCGGTCGGCCTACCACCACCTGCTCGGCCTGGCCCGCAGCAACGGGATCCCGGCCTCCAGGGTGGGCGAGGTCCTTCAGACCGTCGGCCTCACGGAGGTGGCGAAGAAGCGCATCGGCTCCTTCTCCCTCGGCATGGGCCAGCGGCTCGGCATCGCCGGGGCGCTCCTCGGCGATCCCGAGGTGCTGCTCTTCGACGAGCCGGTCAACGGCCTCGACCCGGACGGAGTGCGCTGGGTACGGGAGCTGATGCGGTCCCTGGCCGCGGAGGGAAGGACGGTCTTCGTCTCCAGCCACCTGATGAGCGAAATGCAGGAGACCGCCGACCATCTGCTGGTCATCGGCCGAGGAAAGATCATCGCCGACGCCCCCATCGAGGAGGTCATCGCGGGCAGCTCGCTCACCGCGGTCCGGGTCCGGACTCCGCAGCCCGACGTGCTCCGACGTGAACTGCTGCAGCTCGGGATGAGGGTGGAACAGGACGCGACCTCCGAGCCCGAGGAACTCCTCGTCGTCGGCGGCACCCTGGAGGAGATCGGCGACCTGGCCTTCCACCACCGTGTCCCCGTCCACGAGCTGAGCATGCGCAAGGCCAGCCTCGAACAGGCGTACATGGAGCTCACCGCCGCCAGCGTGGAGTACGGCTCACCCACGCTCTCCCAGATCACCTCCGCTTCTCACCAGAAGGCGTAACCCGACATGACGACAACGACAACCGCCCCCAAGCTCGCAGGCCCTGTCAAGGGTGGTGGATTCAAGGGCGCCGTGGCGTTCGAGTGGACGAAGTTCTGGAGCGTCCGGGCCACCTGGTGGAACCTCGCCGTCGGCCTGCTGCTCACCGTGGGCTTCGCCGCGATGGTCGGCGCGTCGGCCGACGCCAGCGCGCAGAAGGGCGTCGACGTCACCATGCCGGCCCCCTACCACGCCTCCCAGGCCTTCCTGATCTCCCAGTTGACCGTGGTGGTGCTCGCCACCCTCGCGCTCACCAGCGAATACTCCAGCGGTTCCATCCGCACCACGCTGCAGAGCGTCCCCGCCCGCGGCCGGATGCTCCGGTCCAAGACGCTGGTCGTCATGGCCGTCGTGGTCGCCGCGGGCTTCGTCTTCAGCGTGCTGGGGACTCTGGTCGCCGCGCCCCTGATGGGCGACCACGGCGACTACACCAGCGGCCAGTTGCTGGGTACCGCGCTCGGTGCCGGCGTGTACCTCGCCCTCCTCGCGGTCATGGCCATCGGTCTCGGTACCGTCCTGCGCAGCGCCGCCGGCACCATCACGACCCTCATCATGGTGCTGCTCGCACTGCCCCAGCTGATGGGCGTCGTCGGCGCCAAGTGGCTGGAGACCGCCTCCGACTACATGCCGAGCGTCGCCGGCACCGTACTGCTCACCCAGGACAGCGACCCCTACGGCGGCGGAACCGCGCTGCTGGTGCTGCTGATGTGGGCGCTCGCCGCGTACCTGGCCGGATCCGCCGTCCTGCGCCGACGCGACGCCTAGCACCGCTGCGCCGGGGCAGCCCCCGGCCGGACCAATCCCCCGGCAGAACAAGCGAAGGGGCCGCATGCCCTGTGGGGCATGCGGCCCCTTCGCCGTACCCGGGGGCAGGTCCCGGTACCGAAGCAGGTTCCGGATAACAGCGCGATAAGGGCCCCATAGCGGCCGTCGCCAAGGTGGGAGCGCCGGATCCTCACCCCACCCTGGAGGCTGTTCCATGCGTCGTCGTACGACCACGACCCTCACGGTCGCCGCCGGATGCGCGCTCGCGCTCGGTGCGGCGGCCGCTCCCGCGTACGCGGCTCCCGCCGACAAGCCGCAGGTGCTCTCCTCCTTCACCCAGACCAGCGCGTCGAGCCAGAACGCGTGGATCGCGGCCCGGCAGAACCAGAGGGCCTGGTCCGCCTACGAGTTCGACTGGTCGACCGACCACTGCACCGCCTCGCCCGACAACCCCTTCGGCTTCCCCTTCCAGACGGCCTGCGCGCGGCACGACTTCGGCTACCGCAACTACAGGGCGGCAGGCCAGTTCGACGCCAACAAGAGCCGCATCGACAGCGCCTTCCACGAGGACATGAAGCGCGTCTGCGCCACCTACACCGGTGAGAAGCACACGGCCTGCAACAGCACGGCCTGGACCTACTACCAGGCCGTCAAGCTGTTCGGCTGACGCGGCTCCGCGCCGACCGGCGCCTGGCGGAGCCGGTCGGCGCCTGCCGTGTCGGGCCGACGGTGAGGGAGGGAGACGCATGCGCAGCGCCGTCATAGTGGGCGCCGGACTGATCGGTCGCTCCGTGGGGCTCGCACTGCGGCGACACGGCGTGACCACCTACCTGATCGACGCGGACCCCGAGGCGGCGCTGGCCGGCGAGGAGTGCGGCGCGGGGTTCGCCGCGCACCCCCCGCAGCAGGCCGACATCGCGGTGATCGCGGTGCCGCCCGCCGTCGTCGCTCCGGTGCTCGCCGAGCACCAGGAACGCGGCACCGCCCGCTGCTACACGGATGTCTCCGGTGTCAAGGTGAGGCTGCACCAGGACGCCCGGGCACACGGCTGCGATCTGACCTCCCTGGTCAGCGGGGCACCCGTGGTCGGCGGCGGAGCGGGCCGGGCGGAGGCACGGGCCGACCTCTTCGACGGCAGGCCCTGGGCTCTCACCCCGACCGAGTCCACCGGCAATCTCGCCCTGAACAGCGCACTGGAACTGGTCGCGCTGTGCGGGGCGGTCTCGGTGCTGCTGGACCCCGAGACCCACGACCGCGCGGTCGCCCTCGTCTCGCACGCGCCGCACCTCGTCTCCAGCCTCGTCGCGGCACGCCTGCTCGGCGGCGACGAGTCGGCCGTACGGCTGGCCGGCCAGGACCTGCGCGACGTCACCAGGACCGCGGACGGCAACCCCGAGCGGTGGGCGGAGATCCTCACCGCCAACGCCGGCCCGGTCGCCGACCAACTGGACGACTGGGCGGCCGAAGCACAGGCCATGGCACGGGAGTTGCGCGACGTCGCCCGATCCGGGGACGGGGCCCGCCCGGTCCGGCTGCGGGAGACCCTGCGCTTCGGCGTGGCAGGGCGCGCCCGCATCCGGGAACTGGACACCCCGCGGCCCTGACGGGCCGATGGTCCCGCACCGGCACAGGGCCGGACGCCACCGGTTGCAAAACGAATCGATATCGGAAGGAAACGCGGGCTGAGTACCTTGGCCAAGGTCGGAAGCAAGGGCCGCAGCCCGCGCAGAATCTCCGCCGACGTTCACGGAAGGAATCCGAAGTGACCAATCCGTTCGAAGACGCAGACGGCCGCTATCTCGTGCTGGTCAATGATGAGGGCCAGCATTCGCTGTGGCCGTCCTTCGTGGACGTGCCGGCCGGGTGGACGGTCGCCTTCGGCGAGTCCGACAGGGAGGCCTGCCTGGAGTACGTGGAGAAGAACTGGACCGACATGCGGCCCAGGAGCCTGGTCGAGGCGATGAGCGTCGACAGCTGACCCGGCGCCGGCCCCGGCACCAGGCGCGCCCGCGCCGCCGGATCGCGCCGCGCCACTGCCGCCCCGCCGGATGTGATCCGACGGGGCGCAGTGCTGCCCGGGGCGGCTTTCGGCGGCATGCCCCTGACCGTCACTCACGCGACGCTACGGCCCGTTCGCACCCTCTGTGGTCCGTACGGGCCGTGGTCGGGCGTGCTGTCCGGGCCGCTGCCCGGTGCCGGCTGGACCGGCTCGGCCGACGCGGTCACGGCGAAGCCCGGGGCGGCACGCAGGGAGTGCGAGGCGTGCAGTCGCACCAGCTCCTGCCACCGGTAGCGCATCTCGCCCCAGGAGCCGCGGCCCACCACTTCCAGCAGCTGCGCGTCCACCAGGGTCTCGATGAGGTCCTCGGCGTCCAGCAGATCCGTGCCCAGCACCTTCGCCGCCTCCGCGGTCTCGAAGTCGGCGTCGTCGAGTCGGCTCAACCGGCGGTAGGCGTGGGCGGTGCCGGCGTCCAACTCGGCCATGCTGCAGTCGAGTCGGGCGCGCAGTGAATCCTCGCCGATGCTGAGTTCCGACAGCCGGTCGGCCGAGCGCTCCAGGCGGCGCACCAGGTCGGACACCTGCCAGTGCGGTTTGGTGAGCAGCCTGGCCGCCGCGGCACGCAGCGCCAGGGGAGTGTGCCCGCACAGCGCGCTGAGCCGCCGGGTGGCCCGGGGGGACTCCTCGGCCCTGGCGTCCCCCAGCACGCCGGCCAGCACATCCCGGGACTCCTCGTCGGACAGCGGGCCGACGCGCAGCCGCAGGGCGCAGTACCTCTGCAGGAGTTCGTCCAGGTTGGTCTGTCCGGTGATGAGCACGCAGTACTCACCGCTGCCGGGCAGCAGATGACGCAGCCCGGAATACGACGACGCGTGGTCGAGGACGACCAGGACGCGCTTGCCCTCCAGCATCGCCCGGTAGCGTTCGGCGGCCTCCGGGACCTCCGTGGGCAGCGGTTCCCCGGCTCCCAGCTGGCGAAGGAACTGGTGGAGCAGGTCCAGGGTCCGGCCCTGCCGGAGGTCGGCGAACAGCTGTCCGTCGGGGAAGCGGTGCGCCGACCGGTGCGCCCAGTTGACGGCGAGGCTCGTCTTTCCGATCCCCGGGCTTCCCGTGATGTACGCGACGGGGGATGCGTTCTGCGCAGAACCGTTGAGCAGCGCGTCATCCATGAGCCACTGCTCACGACTGCGTCCGCTGAAGTACGCGTCGCTCTCCGGGAGCTGGCACGGGACCGGCTGGGGTCTTTCTCTTCGTGGCGCTGAAATGCCGGGAACGGCGATCTGGGGGAATTCGTCCCGCAGGATCGAGTCGTGGAGAGACTGCAGCTCGGCGCCGAGTTCGAGACCGATCTCCTCGATGGAGTGCCGCATCCCGTCGCGGAATGTCGTGAGGGCCTCCGCACGCCGGCCCGAACGGTACTGGGCGAGCATCAGGTAGTAGCGCAGCCGGTCGCGCAGCGGGCAGGCGCCGACCAGCGCCTGGAGTTCGCCGAGCACGGCCTGGTGCTCGCCGAGCTGGAGGCGCAGCTCCATCTGCTGCTCGACGGCCAGCATCCTCTGCTCGTCGAGGCGGGCCGCCTCGGTCTCGGCGAACGGCGCGTACACACCGCCGAGAGCCGGGCCGCGCCACAGTGCCAGCGCCTCCCGCAGGGCTCCCTCCGCCTCCGCCGGACGGTCCTTGGCCGTCCACTCGGCGGCCCGGGCGATGAGTTGCTCGAAGCGCAGGGAGTCGAGCGAGTGGCCGGCGAGGCTGAGCATGTATCCGGGAGTGGCCGTGATGATCGTGTCCTGGCCCCAGCCCGCGCTGCGGAATATCTTGCGCAGTGTGGCGATGCAGATCGCCACCTGGGTACGGGCCGTGCTCGGCGGGCGGCCGTTCCAGACCTTTTCTATCAGCGAATCGAAAGACACGACCTGATTCACGGAGAGCAGCAGTGCGGAGAGAACCGCCCGCTGCCGAGGCCCCCCCACCGTGAGTCCTTTGCCGTTCATCTGCACTTCGAGCGGCCCCAGTATTCGGAATTCGAGGCCGGGTCCGGTGTCTTCCTTCGTCTTCTGCCTGCCGACTCCCTGCGATGCCGGAGCTATCAGCTGAACACTCATGATTTCTTGAACCCCCGTGTCAAGTTTCAGTATTGTCTGTGTGGTGAAGACCCTGAAGTGCACTTTTCGAGGCGCTCCGGGACGACGTGCGAATACGGGAGCACTCGCGGCCCAAGACAGAACAGCGGAAGCTGGCACTAAGATTCTTCGCCGCGGAAAAGTATTACAAGGCCCGGGTGTTCAGGTCTGTGTGATGTTCCGTCATGCAGCCGCACGACGGCAATCCGCCGGTCAGGGAAGTTACACAGGCATGCAAAATCTGCCGCCATTCTGATCCGGAACTCGGATTCGTCGATCCGAAACGGTAGGTGTTCCGGTCGTCGATCCCCGCGTGAGCGAACCGGCGGGGGACGCACGGCAGCCGGGGGACGCGTGCCGGGCCGCGTCGACGTCCGGGCCCGATCGCACTCGGGCGCACCTGTGTCATCCGTGGGGGAGAACCGCTTCTCGGCGAACGCGGTGCCCGCGATCGGCACCGAGGGCCGGATGCCCTCCACGGCGTTCACCGACACCTTCGACACCGACGTGACACCCCGGCACCGCGCGGGCGGAGCCTGCAGCGGTCCCGTCGGTGGAACGGCTGGACCGCACCGCGCCCGGCAGGCGGACGGACGAAAGGGACGCCCGGCACAGGCCGGGCGTCCCTCCCCTCGCGAGGGCGGTCCGGGGGATGTCACCGCCCCCGCCGGTTCAGTCGTCGGCCAGCCGCCGACGCATACGGGCCCATACGAACTCCAGCACCAGTCCGGCGACCGCGGCACAGGCCACCGCCGTCCACGGCGCCGCCACGCCGACCAGCTTCAGCTGGAAGAACTCCTGGAGATACGGCACCACCAGCACGACGGCGAACGACACCGCCATCGTCAGGACCAGCAGGATCCGCCACCAGGTGTAGGGGCGGGCGATGATGGCCAGCGCCCACAGGGCCGTGAGGAACAGCGCGAGGGTCGCCGCCGACGTCTCGGCGTCCAGGTTGTCGTCGTACACGGACCGGGCGAACAGGTAGGCGACCGAGGTGGCCGTCGCCGCGAGCGCGCCGGCGGGAATGGCGAACCGCAGGACGCGGCCCACGAAGTTCGACCTGGCGCGCTCCGAGTTGGGGGCCAGCGCGAGGAAGAACGCGGGGATGCCGATGGTGAGGGAGCCGATCAGCGTGATGTGGCGCGGCAGGAAGGGGTACGGCACCTGGGCGAGCACGATGACGACGGCCATCAGCACCGAGTACACGGTCTTGGTGAGGAACAGGTTGGCCACGCGCTCGATGTTGCCGATGACCCGGCGGCCCTCCGCGACCACCGAGGGCAGCGAGGCGAAGTTGTTGTTGAGCAGCACGATCTGGGCCACCGCCCGGGTGGCCGGGCTGCCCGAGCCCATTCCCACGCCGATGTCGGCGTCCTTGAGCGCGAGGACGTCGTTGACGCCGTCGCCGGTCATCGCCACGGTGTGGCCCCGGGACTGCAGGGCACCCACCATGTCCCGCTTCTGCTGGGGGCCGACCCGGCCGAAGACGGCGTTCTGCTCGACGGCGTCGGCCAGGGCCTCCGGGTGCTCCGGGAGGAACCGGGCGTCCACGGGGTTGTCCGCGCCGGGCAGGGACAGGCCCGACGCGACGGCGCCGACGGACACCGCGTTGTCGCCCGAGATCACCTTGGCCGAGACGCCCTGGTCGGCGAAGTACCGCAGGGTGGCGGGGGCCTCCTGGCGGATGCGCTGCCTGATGACGACGAGCGCCGCGGGTGTGACCGCGTCAGCCACCCCCGCCGTGTCGTCCAGGAGCTCGCCCAGCGGCCGTGAGCAGCGTGCCAGGAGCAGGACGCGCAGGCCGCGCGCGCCGTAGGAGTCCGCGGCCGTGAGCACGGAGTGCCCGGCCGGCAGCATGGTGTCGGGCGCGCCGAGCAGCCAGGTCGACTCCGCACCGGAGGGCTGGGTGAACGTGGCGCCGCTCCACCGCCGGGCCGAGGAGAACGGCGCGGTCGCGGTCCGCTGCCAGCCCTCGGGGGCGGGGTGGGCCTCGATGATCGCCTGAAGGCTGGAGTTGGGGCGCTCGTCGGCGGCGCCGAGGGCACCGAGCACCTGCGCCACGGGCACGTCCCCCAGCAGCGGAAGGACCTCGTCGACGTCCATCGACGCCTCGGTGAGTGTTCCCGTCTTGTCCAGGCACACGGTGTCCACCCGGGCCAGGCCCTCGATGGCGGGCAGCTCCTGGACCAGGCACTGCTGCTTGCCCAGCCGGACCACGCCGACGGCGAAGGCCAGAGAGGTCAGCAGGACGAGACCCTCGGGGACCATGGGTACGAGACCGCCCACCATGCGGCGGATCGCCTCGGGCAGATCGTCGTCGTTCACCATGAACTGCGTGATGATCAGCGAGATGCCCGCCGGGATGATCGCCCAGGTGACGAACTTCAGGATCCGGTCGATGCCGTTGCGCAGCTCGGAGTTGACCAGGCTGAAGCGCCGGGCCTCTTCGGCGAGTTGCGAGGCGTAGGCCTCCCGCCCCACCCGGGTGGCGGTGAAGGCGCCGGACCCTGCCACCACGAAGCTGCCGGACATCACCGCGTCACCGGGACGCTTGACGACCGGATCCGCCTCGCCCGTGAGCAGCGACTCGTCGACTTCCAGGTTCTCCGCCGCGGTGACCGTCCCGTCCACCACGATCTTGTCGCCCTGGCCCAGGTCGATGACGTCGTCGATGACGATCTCGGAGGCGCTGAGCGTGACGCGCCGCCCGTCGCGCCAGACCCGCGGACGGCTCTCGCCGACGATCGCGAGCTGGTCGAGGGTCCGCTTGGCCCGCACCTCCTGGATGATGCCGATCAGCGTGTTGGCGAGGATGACACCGCCGAACAGCCCGTCCTGCACCGGGCCGACGATCATGATGATGACGAACAGCACGCCGATGATCGCGTTGATGCGGGTGAACAGGTTGCTCCGGACGATCTCGCCGATACCGCGGCTCGACCGGACCGGCACATCGTTGACGTGGCCGGCGGCGACGCGTTCGGCGACCTGAGCCGACGTCAGCCCGGCGTGCCCGTCGACGAGCGTTCCGGACGGCGGGGCGTCGCCGGCGACCCGGGCCCCGCCGGCGAACCGGGCCCCGGCGCCGGCGGCGCCGCCGGGCTCGTCCAACTGCTTCTTCATCCCTGACGTCCTCCGGACTCGGCTCCGCGCTCTGACACTTTCGTCGGATGTTCTCTCCGCCCACCGACAGTAGAAGCCCGCCCTCGGCCGTCACCACGCACGAACGACATCTCTTCGGCCTTACTTTCGGCAGGGTCCACCCCGCCCTCCGGCGAAGCGAAAACGGATGGATATCGAGGAGAAAGTGAGCGCTCCTAGCCTCGTGCTCGCACGTTCCGCGGTCAGCACGGTGTCCGCACCCGGCCCAAGCGGTGACCGACCGGCGCCCGGCCGGCCACCCTCCCCCCAGGCAGAGGAGATCCTCACTCATGCACGCACAGACGAGCGGATACACCGTGACAGGGGACGACGTGCAAGGTCAGCTCACGGAACTCCGGCGCAGCCATCCCGAACTGCACGCCCTCGCCGACCCGCAGCGCCTCGCCGCCTGGGAGGCCGCCCTGTGCACCACCCTGGAGCAGCACGACGACTTCGGCGCCGGCACGGAAGGCAGCCGCGGCGTGGAGTACGTACAGGCCCAGACGCTCAACTCGCTGGCCCGCGAGACAGGTATCCGTGAACTCCTCGGCTTCGCCGGCACCGTGCGCCGCACCCCGGACGGCGAACGGCCCGTCATGGTCGACCTGTTGGGCGGCGACGGACTGGTACGCAAAGTGTGCGAGGAACTGGGCATCGGCGACTTCAACATCCTGACCTGCGACGCCTCCCCGCACATGGTCGCGTCGGCGTGGGCGGCGGGCATGCCGGCGCTGTTGCAGCGCGCGGAACAGCCCCTGCTGCGCGACCGGACCGTCGACGCCGTGCTGCTGGCCTACGGCTCGCACCACGTGCCGCCCTCGGACCGTCAGACGGTGGCCACCGAGGCCCACCGCATGCTCCGCCCCGGCGGCACGTTCATCCTGCACGACTTCCTCGTCGGCTCGCCCGTGGACGTCTGGTTCGAGGAGGTGACCGACGCGTACTCGGCGACCGGCCACAAGTTCCTGCACTTCACCCGCGACGAGATCGACGGCTACCTGGAGAAGGCCGGCTACGACCACCACGAGGTCGTGGAGATCGACGACCCCTACACCGCCGTCGGCGTCACCCCCGAAGAGGCCGAGCTCGAGATCGGCCGGTACCTGCTCAACATGTACGGACTGGTCAAGGTCTTCGACGGCCGGACCGAGAACGAGGCCTACCGCTGGGTGACCCGCACCGCCCAGTCCATCTTCTGCTACCCGGAGGGCGAAGGGTCCCTGCGGACGAGCGAACTGCGCTACGAGGAAGCCACCGGCAAGTGGCGCATCACCATCCCGCGGCGCGCGGTCGTCGGCGTCGGGCGCATCGCCTCCGCCGCCGGGCCCGACCGCCGCTGACCCGCCCGGCAACGGCGGGCCCCGCAGGCCCGCTCGGCTCGGCCGAGAAGTACACCGTTCCTTTGGACTGAGCATGAGTGCACATGTCCAGCCGCACACCCCGAACGGTCTTGAGCGCACTGGTCCCCGGCGTACTCGACCCCTGGGCGGCGACACGCATCGCGTGCGTGGTCCGATCCAGGGAGGCCAGTTCCCTCACGACCTGGCCAAGTGGGTACGGACAGAGGGCGACGGAGAGGCCCCAAACCTTCTCTCCGGAGGAGAGGGGGCTCCGCACGCTGGCTCCGTTCCCGCCGTCCCAGATCGCCCGAGCACGTCAACCCGATCAGCCCAGGACACCGCAAGCCAGCGACCTGACCATCACACGATCGAGCCAACTCGACCTCGTAGGGACTCCCCGGCGAGCAGTTACCACCCCCCTTCGCCGCGCGGCCGCGGGACACCGGTCCCCACAGGCGGCCTCGCCCATCGACTTCGGCGCACCGGCCCCGCCCACCGCGCCCCTCGGCTGCCGACGCGAAACGAAGTCACACAACGGATATGCCTCCGATAGCGAAGCCATAGGGCGCATTCATACAGTGCGGAGCGGTGGATCGACGGCCGCACATGTGGTCTTTCTGCCGTTCGTCGGCAGGCGGGCAATTCACGACAGGGAAGGCGACATGACCACCCATCCCATCGAAGAACGCACGGCGGACGCGACCGAGGCCGCCCGCGCCACCGTGCCCCACCGTGCCGCCGCCGCGGCGCTGGCACGCGAGTACGACGTCATCCCGCTCCACCAGGAATTCCTGGCCGATGTGATCAGCCCCGTCACCGCCTTCTCCCAGCTGTGCGGGCCCGACGAGGCAGGCTTCCTGCTGGAGAGCGTGCCCGTCTCCGGCGGCGTCGCACGCTACTCGTACGTGGGACACCGGCCGGTCCCGCTCGACCTGCCCGACGGCGACCCGCTGGCCGCACTGGAACCCCTGCTCGCGGTCTCGGAGGCCCCGCTGCACGGCCTGCCGCCGTTCCACGGCGGGATCGTCGGCTATCTCGGCTACGAGGCGGCACGCCACTTCGAAGACCTGCCCGTCTCCGCGGGCGCGCCGCCCGGCCTGCCCGAATCCGCCTTCCTGGCCGCCGACGACCTGGTGGTCTTCGACCACGCGACCCGGCGCGTCCTGCTGATGACCCTGTACCGCCCGGCCCACGAGTCCTACGACGACGCCGTCGCCCGGATCGTCCACCTCAACCACAGGCTGCGGGGCGCGGGCAGACCCGACGCCTTCACGGGCCGGCCGCTCGCGGACACCGCCCCGCCGGACGCGGAGGCGACGGACGGCTGGACCGCCAACCTCACCGAGGCGGAGTTCAAAAACCGTGTCGCCCGCGCCCGTGAACACATCGCGGCCGGCGACGCCTTCCAGATCGTGCTGTCCCGCCGGCTCAGCAGGCCCCTGCGCGCCGAACCGCTCGACCTGTACCGGCATCTGCGGGCGACCAACCCGTCGCCGTACATGTACCACCTGAGTCTGGGCGCGGGCCGCCACATCATCGGGGCATCGCCCGAACTGCTCGTCAAGGCGGAGGGCCGCCGGGTGCGGACCCGGCCACTGGCCGGCACCCGGCCCCGGCACCCCGACCCCCGCACGGACCTGGACCTGGAGCACGAACTGCTCGCCGACGAGAAGGAACGCGCCGAGCACATGATGCTGGTCGACCTCGGCCGCAACGACCTCGGCCGGGTCACCGAACCGGGCACCGTACAGGTGGAGCAGCTCATGCGGGTCGAACGCTTCTCCCACGTGATGCACCTGTCGTCCACCGTCACGGGCCTGCTCGCCCCGGGCCGCGGCGCACTGGACGCCCTGCGGTCCGCCTTCCCCGCCGGAACCCTCTCCGGGGCACCCAAGATCCGCGCCATGGAGATCATCGCGGAGCTGGAGCCCCAGCAGCGCGGTGTCTACGGCGGTGCCCTCGGCTTCGCGGGCCTCGACGGACTGACCGACTTCGCGATCGCCCTGCGCACCATGGTCGTGGCCGACGGCCGGGTGCATGTGCAGGCGGGCGCGGGCATCGTCGCCGACTCCGACGCCACGTCCGAATACCGCGAGACCCTCCACAAGTCGCGCGCGATGATCACGGCCGTCCACCGGGCGGAGGCCCAGGGATGAACACCTCCACCAATACCCGCCCCCGCAACGCCGGCCGACCGCGCGTCGCGGTGATCGACAACTACGACTCCTTCACCTACAACCTCGTGCACTACGTCACCGAGATGGGCGGCCGGCCCACGGTCTTCCGCAACGACGCCGTCTCCGTCGCCGAACTCGCCGCGTTCGACCTGCTGCTGCTCTCACCGGGGCCCGGAACACCGGCCGACGCCGGGATCTGCGTCGAGGCGGTCCGCGCACTCGGCGGACGGCTGCCGATCCTCGGAGTCTGCCTGGGCCACCAGAGCATCGCCGCGGCCTTCGACGGCTCCGTGGTGCGCGGGAAGCAGGTGCACGGCAAGACCTCCCTGGTCCACCACGACGGCAGCGGTGTGCTCGCCGGACTCCCCGACCCCTTCACGGCAGCCCGGTACCACTCGCTCGTGGTGAGCGACGCCGGCCTGCCGGACGAACTCGTCGTCACGGCCCGCACGGCCGACGGCACGATCATGGGCCTGCGCCACCGCGAGCACCCCACGTACGGCGTGCAGTTCCACCCGGAATCGGTGCTCAGCCCCGAGGGCAAGCAGCTGATCGCGAACTTCCTGGAGTGCGGTGATGATTGAGCTACTGAGAACCGTCGCCCGACGGCCCCTGACCGAGGCCGAGGCGGCCGAGGCGATGCGCGTGATCATGCGCGGCGAGGCGACACCGGCCCAGATCGCCGGGTTCGCGCTGGCCGTCACGGTGCGCGGCGCCTCCGTCGACGACCTCGTGGGAATGGCCCGCGCGGCCCAGGAGTTCGCCACCCCCGTGCCCTGCGAGGGAGAACTCCTCGACACCTGCGGAACCGGCGGCGACGGCCTGAACACCTTCAACATCTCCACCCTCGCCGCGATCGTCGCCGCGGCCTGCGGGGCCCGCGTCGCCAAGCACGGCAACCGCAGTGCGTCGTCCGCCTGCGGCAGCGCCGACGTCCTGGAGGAACTCGGGATCCGCATCGACCTCGACGCCGACGAAGCCGCCGCCTGTCTGCGCAGCACCGGCATCACCTTCCTGTACGCGCCCCTCTTCCACCCCGCCTTCAAACACACCTCCGGCCCACGCCGGGAACTCGGCACCCGCACCGTCTTCAACCTCCTCGGTCCGCTGTGCAACCCGACGGGCGCCCGCCTGCGCACCCTCGGCGTGCCGAGCCGGGATCTGGTGGAGCCGATGACCGAGGTCCTCGAACGCCTCGGTGTCACCCGCGCCCTGGTGTTCCACAGCGAGGACGGCATGGACGAGCTGAGCACCGGCGCACCCGCCCACCTGGTCGAACTGCGCGACGGCCGGCGCACCACCCACCACTTCGACCCCGCCGACCACGGGCTGCCGCGCTCCCGCCCCGGCGACCTCACCGGCGGCGACCGCGCCGCCAACGCGGCCGTCGCCCGCCGCGTCCTCGCCGGGGAGGCGGGCCCCGCGCGCGACGCCGTCCTGCTCAACGCGGCCGCGGCCCTGCGCGTGGCCGCCCTGGCCGGCACCTGGGCCGACGGACTGCGCCTGGCCGGCTCGGCGGTCGACAGCGGCGCCGCCGCCGACCTCCTCCACCGCTGGACCCGCGCCTCCTGGCAGCGCACCGAACTGGAGGTGCCCGCGTGAGCGACATCCTCGCGACCCTCGTCGCGGACGCCGAACGGCAGACCGAACGGAGCCGCGCCGTCCGCCCCGAGACGGAACTGGTCGCGCGCGCCGCGGCCGCGCCGCCGGCCCGGGACTTCGCCGCCGCACTGCGCCGGCCGGGCCTCGGCGTCATCGCCGAGATGAAGCCCCGCAGCCCCTCCAAGGGCCCGCTCACCGACGACTACCGGCCGGCCGACCTGGCCCGCGCCTACCAGAGCGGCGGCGCCTGCGCCCTGTCGGTCCTCACCCACGAGGACGGCTTCGGCGGCAGTCCCGACCACCTCACGGCCGCCCGCGACGCCTCCGACCTTCCCGTCCTGTGCAAGGACTTCATCGTCGACGAGTACCAGATCCTGCAGGCCCGGACGCTCGGCGCCGATGCCCTGCTCCTCATCGTGGCCGTGCTCACCCCCCAGCGACTGGCCGCACTCCTCGCATACACCCGCAGGTACGGCATGGAGGCACTGGTCGAGGTGCACGACGAGAACGAAGTGGACACCGCCCTGGCAGCGGGCGCCGACGTCATCGGCGTCAACCACCGTGACCTGCGGGACTTCTCGATCGACCGGACCCTCTCCGCCCGGCTGCGCCGGCGGGTGGGCAGCCGGCGGGTCATGGTCGGCGAGAGCGGCGTCCGCGGCGCACAGGACGCACACGAACTGCGACGGGCCGGCGTGGACGCGGTCCTCGTCGGAGAACTGCTCATGCGGGCCGGGGATCCCGGCGCCACGATCAAGGAACTGATCGGATGACAGCGAGCGACACACACACCACGGCACCAACCGCCCCCCACCACCCGGACCCCCAGGCCGGTACGGGCGAGCACACCTGGAGCCCCGGATCGTGGCGCGGCCGTCCCGCCGCGCAGCAGCCCCACTGGCCCGACCCCGAGGAACTGCGGCGCGTGGAGAACACCCTCGCCCTGCAGCCCCCGCTGGTGCTCCCGCACGAGATCCTCGACCTGCGGCACTCCCTCGCCCAGGTCGCCGCCGGCCAGGGCTTCCTGCTGCAGGCGGGAGACTGCGCCGAACGGTTCAGCTCCTGCACCGAGGCAGGCGTCCGCAGCAAACTGCGCGTGATCCTCCAGGTGGCCATCCTCCTCACCTACGGATCCGGCCTGCCCGTGGTGAAGGTCGGACGGATCGGCGGCCAGTTCGGCAAGCCCCGCAGCCGTCCCACCGAGACGATCGACGGCACCGAACTGCCCGTCTACCGCGGCGACATCGTCAACGGCCCCGAGTTCACCGCCGAGGCGCGCCGCGCGGACGCCACCCGCCTGCTGCGCGCCTACCAGCACTCCTCGGCCGCCCTGAACGTCCTGAGGGCCCTGACCCTGGGCGGCTACGCCGACCTCGGCCAGGTCCACGACTGGAACCAGGAGTTCGTCCGCAGCAGCGCCGCCGGGCAACGCTACGAGAAGACCGCCGACGACATCACCTGGGCCCTGCGGTTCATGTCCGCCTGCGGCGTCGACACCCGCTCCCAGGCCGCGCTGCACCAGATCCAGCTCTACACCTCGCACGAGGCGCTGCTGCCCCACTACGAGCAGGCGCTGACCCGCTACGACGAGAAGCGGCGCACCTGGTTCGACACCAGTGCCCACATGGTGTGGATCGGTGACCGCACCCGCCAACTCGACGGCGCACACGTGGAATTGCTGTCCGGCATCGGCAACCCCGTCGGGATCAAGGTCGGTCCGACCACGACACCCCGCCAGTTGCGCGAACTGTGCGAACGCCTCGACCCGGACCGGGCTGCGGGGCGGCTCGTCCTGATCAGCAGGCTCGGCGCCGGGAAGGGCACCGACCTGCTGCCGCCGCTGCTGCGGGCCGTGCGCGACGCCGGGCACACCCCGGTCTGGGCCTGCGACCCCATGCACGGCAACACCTTCGTCTCCGACAGCGGCTACAAGACGCGCCGGCTCCGCGACATCACGGCCGAGGTCGCCGAGTTCTTCGCGGCGCACCGGCAGGAGGGCCTGCACCCGGGCGGAATCCACCTCGAACTCGCCGGCGACGACGTCACCGAATGCCTCGGCGGCGACCTCGACGAAGTACTCGACACCCACCTCGCCACCCGCTACGAAACCGCCTGCGACCCACGCCTCAATGCCGTCCAGTCCATCGAACTCGCCTTCCAGGTCGCGAAGTTCCTACGTGAGCTACGGCACGACCAACAATGAACGGCATACACAGGACGCCACTCCTGCCCGAAACCGACACCGACCCGCGCGAGCGACCCGCCTCCGAGGACGGTGGCCCCATCAGTTCCGTCGACCCGCCGCCATTTCTGTTGCGGCTGTCTTGGAGGTGAGCAGTCCCCGCGTGCCGACCAAGGAGTTGCTCGGTTTTGGAGAGCGGGCTCCGGTAGAAGTTACTGGAAGGTAGGATTGATGCCGGATCGGGCGTACGCCTCTGCGAGTCGGCTGACCTTCGGTTGTGTATGACGTCTCCGGGGTCTGCTCAGCAGGAGCGTCGACTGTTCAGCGGCAAGGGACCCTCGGTAGTGGCGGTCGAGGGGCGCGTGGTTTGAAGGCTCGCAGTCGGCCCGGTCCTGTGGTGTGAGATCGCTTCGTCGGGCCTGGTCCGAACCGGGCGGGCCCGCCCCCGTAGGGTGACTTCTCGTACCGGCCTGGGCCTCGGGACGCCTTCGTCGATGCAGGCCAGGGGCCTCTTCTCCGGGTTTGAGGCGAAGACGGCGTTCAGTACACGCCGTCGGCCGGACTGGGAGTGCCGCACCGCTGGTTCCTCGCCGCCGCCGACCGGGGCGCCTCCTGGCGCCGGGCCGGCCCAAGGGCGCACGGCGTCTCGGTGCGATGATTTAGACAGGTGTGCGAATTGACGCAAGGGGGAGCCGTGGCCTACGAACTTGAGGAACGCCTGGTCATCGGCATCGCCTCCAGCGCGCTGTTCGACCTGGCGGAGGCGGATGCCGTCTTTCGTGAGCAGGGGGAGGAGGTCTACCGCGCCTATCAGGAACAGCACCTCGACGACACGCTGGGCAAAGGCGTCGCCTTCCCCTTCATCCGCAGGCTGCTTTCCCTGAACGATCTTTCACCCGAGGACCCTCTGGTCGAGGTGATCGTCCTGTCACGCAACGACCCCGACACGGGGCTTCGGGTCATGCGGTCCATCCAGTCCCACGGCTTGCCGATAAGCCGGGCCATCTTCATGCAGGGCCGCTCGCCCTACCGCTTCATGCCCGCTCTGAACATGTCTCTGTTCCTGTCCGCGAACGAAACCGACGTCCGCGAAGCCGTCGCCCTCGGGCTGCCCGCCGGTCGCGTCCTGGGCGCCGTCACAGCTGACGAAACCGACGACCAGGACCTGCGGATCGCCTTCGACTTCGACGGCGTACTCGCTGACGACGCCTCGGAACAGATCTATCAGACCGACGGCATCGAGAGATTCCGATCCCACGAGACGATGAACGCCGCCACACCGCACGACCCGGGGCCCCTGCGGGACTTCCTCGCCAGCATCAACCGACTCCAGCAGTGCGAAGAAGAACAGCGAACAACCGACCCCGGATACCAGATCCGCGTCCATGTCTCTCTCGTCACCGCCCGCAACGCACCCGCCCACGAACGGGCAGTGCGAAGCCTGAAGGACTGGGGAGTGACCGTCAACGACGCCTTCTTCCTCGGCGGCATAGACAAGAGCACGATCATGCGGGTCCTCAAGCCCCACATCTTCTTCGACGACCAGGTCGGCCATCTGACCGGCACGTCCCGTTACACGCCCAGCGTGCACGTTCCCTTCGGGAAGATCAACGAAGCAGACCGCCTGGCCTCAACCGAAGCACGGCCGTGACAGATCCGGACCGCGACGCCCTGCGTGTGACGCTGGCGCGGCTGAGCTTGGCGTTTAACGTCGCAGGTCACCCGACCTGCTGATCTGCGGTTCTTTCCGGGACAGCGGAGGCGGCCGTTCTCCACGCTTCGAGATGTCGAGTCACGAAGTGCAAGAGAACGGCCGCTGTGTATGAGTCTGTCTGCTGATGCGCCCGCGGGCGAGGCGTTGGACGCGTTGTCCCGCTTTCGGGTCGAGTTCTAACCACCGGGGGCGCCTTCCTGAACCAGGTCGAGTACGCGATCCTCGACTCCCGTCAAGCTCTCGAAGGCAACCCGCCACCGTCGCTGTGCTCGTCTCGGCCGGCACCCGACCGCGATCCATAACCCAGAAGGCGGTTGGGCGAGGTACAGGGCGTTGGCTCGACCGGACAAGTTGGTCGGTCGGTGGACGCCTTCTCAATCACCTGTACCGGATCAGTATCGGCCGCTCCGTGATGCTCTCCGTGTCCCGGTCGTCGACCCTGCGCGCGGTGCCGTCCAGGTACTCAACGCTCCGGGCGCCCGCACCGACGCGCGTGGCGGCTGTGCCTGAGTGGGTCCAGCGGACGCGGGCGGTGCGGAGCGTGCCTCGTTCATCGGGGATGAGGAATTCGCACTGCCAGACGTTCTCGGGCAGGCCGATCTCAAGGCCGCGGCCACAGGAGCGGAGGTTGGCGTAGGCCAACCACTGCTGGAGGCCGGCCACGAACCGGCCGGCCTTGGTGGGTGGTTGGCCTTCGGCCTGGAGCACAATGCGTATCTTGCCGTTGCCCCACGCGTAGAAGTACATGCGCTCCTGAGCTGTACTGAGATTTGTGGAGTCCCTGATGCCAGGGTTACGGTCCTGGCGAAGGAAATCCACCAGCACCATGCCCGCACCCCGTAAATACCCGGACGAGCTCCGCGAGCGCGCGGTCCGCGAGGTCCGTTCCACCGGCCGCCCGATCGCGCACGTTGCGAAGGACCTGGGCATCCATGAAGAGGCCCTGCGCGGCTGGGTCCGCCAGGCGGAGGCCGACTGTGGCGAGCGCGACGACCGGCTGACCACCGCCGAGCAGGACGAGCTCAGGCAACTCCGCAAAGAGGTGGCGGAGTTGAGGCGGGCGAACGACATCCTCAAGGCCGCGTCGGTGTTTTTTGCCCAGGAGATCGACCGTCCCCGGACGAGGCCGAGCAGGTGATCGACCATCTGCGTGACAAGGGTCTCGGGGTCGATCCCGTCTGCCGGGTGCTGGAGCTGTCGCCGTCGACGTACTTTGCCCGCAAGAAGCGGCCGAAGTCGGCCCGCCGGCTCCGCGATGAACAGCTCATGCCTGTGATCGAGTCGGTCCACGCCGAGTCGGGCGGGCACCTATGGAGCCCGCCGGATGACCCGTGCCCTCAAGCGCATGGGGGTGGACGTCGCCCGCTGCACCGTCGAGCGCCTGATGGCCGAGCTGAACCTGGAGGGTGTCATTCGCGGACAGCGGCGCCGCACCACGATCTGCGAACCGTCGGCGCCGAGGCCGCCGGACCTGGTCGATCGGGACTTCACAGCCTCCCGTCCGGACGAGCTCTGGGTCGCCGACATGACTTATGTGAGGACGTGGTCGGGATGGGCATACGTGGCGTTTGTCCTGGACGTGTACTCGCGGATGATCGTCGGCTGGCAGGTCGCGAACCGTACCGGGCGGGCCGGCGTCCGTCCGGGGCGGGGAGCTTCAGGACGCGGTAGGTGACCGCACCCTCGTCCCGGCCGACGCTGCGCCGGGGCAGGCGTACCGTCCCGGCGTAGGTGTGGATCAGCGTTGCCCTGGTTGTGCCGTCGGCTGCCTGACGCGTGATCACCTGCGGCTGCCGGGTGTACCGGCTCTCCATCAGTTCACCGATGGTGATCACCGTCGGGAAGCGGTCCCCGGTGAACATGACCTGGCCCGGCTCGACCTCGCAGACGATGTCGAGCCGCTGCCGGGCCAGCCCGGCCAGCACGCCGCTCGCGTCGTCGCACCGCGTCAGGTCGAGCACCCAGGGCACCTCGGGCAGCCGGGGCTGCGCGACGACGTCGGCGGCGAGGCCGAGGACGTGACCGGCGACGGGGCGCGCGGTCTCAACCTCCGGTATGCGCGCCCGGAGTCTGCGCGGACGGTCCCGGCCCCAGGCCTCGTCCAGGACGAGACTCCAGTCCACAGGGAAGCAGTGGGCGCCTGCGGCCAGGAAGAGCCCCAGCGCCCGCTGGCAGTTGACGGTGAGTCCAGTCGTGACATCCAGGCGGCGGTGTACGCCCACCGAGTACTCGCCACGCTTGGGGATGATGAGTTCGGCGACGGTCCAGGCGTACGGCGTGGTGCTTGCGGCGACCCGTAGGGCGAGCCTGCGGCGGACCGGCTCCCAGTCCCAGGGGCTCGCGTTGATGAACTGGTGCAGGCTCTGCGCTGCGGCCGGGGGCAGCGACTCGGTTCGCGCCATGCGCCGCGGGGTCTTCCGGCCGGTGACGTGAAGCAGGCCCCTCAGATACGCCCGGGCCCAACGGCGTTGTTCCGCCCGCTGGAGCGGACTGAAGATCTCCTCAAGGAACGTCTGCATGCGTGCCGCCTCGTCCGGGTCGGGCTCGCGTATGTGCGCTGTATCTCCTGACGACATCTGACGTCACGCCCCCTAGTACTGGATCGCTCGCACGCCGGTAGATGTACCGAGCATCTTCGCGCCATAAAAATACCTTCTCGAAGGAAAATTTCACGGGCTGCTCGGCGACTTTGCGACTTCGCGTTCTGACCTGCGCGAAAGAGGGCTCGGGGGTGGGTGCGACGGGTGGTACGGACGCGGGGGAACGGGCTTGCGGCGGCGTGTGGTTGGAAGGTTTGAGGAGGGCTCGGCCGCCGGTCACCGGGCTCTTGGAAGGCTGGGCGGCGGGGGCGTGTGAGGGATGCGCCAGGCGCTCGCCGTCAGGGTCAAGAGTTCGTGACCAAAAGGCCGGTGGCCGCCGAAGGCCGGGGGATGTACCTTCGGCGGCCGTACAGGGACCCGCGAGGGGTGCGTCAGCGGTCGGCCGCCAGGGCGGCGAGCCGGCGCCCAACAGACCGTGCACTACGGCCAGCTGGTCGAGGCGGACGTTGTGGTCGGCGCCAGCCGTCCCGCTCGGCGAAGCCGGGTTTCAGGGGCAGCAGGAACCGATGGTCGATGGTGTAGCCGTACAGGAGAAGGGCAGAGTGCAGACGCCGGACTCGACATGGTGGAGCAGCTGTTCAGCCACGGGTCCACGCTCCAACGGTGACACTGGTGTGAGGGTCAAGTAGGCAGGTCAGGCGGCGGTCGGCGGGGCCGCTCGGAGGTCGGCGCAGGGGCGTTCGGCGAGGGCGGACTCCGGGGTCGGTCGGTTCCGGTGGTCGCGGACGACGTCGATGTACTCCGCCACGGCGTCGCGGTCGCGGACGAGGGAGCGGATGCGTTCCGTCATGCGGTCGCGCTGACGTTCCAGGGTGGCGATGATCTCCGGTGACGCGTCGGGGAAGTGGATGACGCGGGGATGGTGCAGGCACGGCAGGATCTGCCGGATGATCCGGGTCGGCAGACCGGCGTCCAGCAGACCGCGGATCTGCAGTACGCGGTCGACGTACCGCTCGTCGTAGGAGCGGTATCCGTTCGAGGAGCGCTCGGAGAAGAGCAGGCCCTGCTCCTCGTAGTACCGCAGCAGTCTGCGGGAGGTGTTGGTGCGCTCTGACAGCTCACCGATGCGCATGGGGATTCCTTTCTGGCCGTCAGGATCCGGCCCTTGAGGTCCGGTTCTTCGGATCTGTCCTTCGGAAGCGGAAGGGACCGGCACGCGGACGGCCCCCGAACTTCCCCGTGGAGGCGGGAGATTCGAGGGCCGTCCGACGCCCTACGCGGCGCCGGGCCGCTTCGCGGGGAAGCCGTGGCTGCGGGCGAGGACGACGACCGCGAGCACCGGCAGGAGGAGCAACACCATGGTCCAGGGGAAGGACTCGCTGCCGATCTGGTCGAGCAGGATGCCGCCGATGACACCGCCGCCCGCCATGGCGACGTTCCACAGCGTGACGAGCATCGCCTGGGCCGCGTCGGCGGAGTCGCCTCCGGCATCACCCGCAGCGGTCTGCAGCAGGGTGGGTACGCCGCCCCAGCCCAGGCCCCACAGAAGGGCGGCGACGTAGACCAGGGCGGTGTTGTCGGCGAGCACGGCCAGCAGCGCCGCAGACACGGCGACCAGCAGCGTGCTGGCGATGGTCAGCCCGCGCAGCCGACGGTGGATCTGGGAGCCCACGATCCAGATGCTGACCAGCGAGGCGGCACCGAAGACGAGCAGCACCACGTCGGTGTCGCCGCCCATGCCCAGGTCTTTCAGGAACGTGGCGACGTAGGCGTACAGGATGGTGTGGGCCAGCACGAAGACCAGCGTGACGATCAGGACCGGGGCCACGCCCGGGACGCGCAGCGCGCTCAGCATCTTCGGGCGCTCACCGGCCTTCTGCCCGGGGTAGTCCGGCACGGCTGCGAAGATCCACAGCAGCAGCACCACCGTGAGCGCCGTCATGGACAGGAACGCCGTGCGCCAGCCGAGTGTCTCGCCGAGGAAGGTGCCGGCCGGCACGCCGAGGGAGAGCGCCACGGGAATGCCCGCCATGGCGATGGCGATCGCCTTGCCCTGCAGTGGGACGGGTGCCATGCGCCGGGCGTATCCGGCGAGCAGGGCCCAGGCGACACCGGCGGCGACACCCGCGACGAAGCGCGCCACCATCGTCACACCGTAGACCGACGACACGGCGGTGACGGTATTGGCCACGGCGAAGCCCGCCATGGCGGTCAGCAGCAGCACCTTGCGCCGCCAGGCCGCGGTGGCCGCGGTCAGCGGGATCGCGGTCAGGGCGGTGCCGATCGCGTAGATCGTCACCGTCTGGCCGGTCGCGGACTCGCTCACGTGGAGGTCGTCGCTCATCGCCGGGAGCAGGCCGGCCGGGAGGGTCTCGGTGAGGCTGGTGATGAAGACGGCCGTGGCGAGGGCCAGCAGGGCGAAGAGCGGAAGCTTCTGCCGCTCCTCGCCGCCGGCCTTGGCATCGGGCGCGGCACGGGTCTCCTTGCCGTGAGCGGTTGTGGTGTCTGGTGAGGTACTCATTTCATGATCTCCGGATCTTGGGGACGAGGTACGTCCGGGACTGTGTGGGTGCTTGGCACGTACGGGGCGTGCGGGGACGTCCGGCTACGGGTGGCCGAGGCCGCCGTCGACGGGCAGCCGGGCGCCCGTCGTGAACGTCGCGTCCGTGGCGAGGAACAGCGCGGCCCGGGCCACCTCCTCTGCGGAGCCGAGGCGGCCCAGCGGCGGCAGGGGAGAGGCGCCGCCGGCCGGCGCCTCGATACAGCTCGGGTCCACCGCGTTGACGCGGATGCCGCGCGAGACCAGCTCGGCGGCGAGCACGTGCACGGAGGCCGGGGTGGGGGCGGCAGCGGTGAGCACGACCGCGCCTCCGTCCTTCAGGTGCGGCAGCAGCGGACGCACGGTGGGTACGGCGTCGGCGAACAGGAGGTCGACGCCGCCACACGGTCCGACCGCGGACTCGACGGCGTCCGGCGCGACCACCCGCGCGGCGGAGCCCAACTCGGCGCTCGCGTCCGCCCGATCCCGCGCGGTGCCAGCGGTCAGCAGTACCTCCGCGCCGCCCTCCACGAGGCGCTTGGCGATGGCCAGACCGATCCCGGTGCCCTGGCCGACGACCACGGCCCTCCTGCCCGCGTACCTGGTCATGCCTACCGCTCCCTCCTGATGGCCCTGCCGCCGGGCACGCCACGTCACCCGGCGGAAACGACTGTGCGCGCGGACGCTTCGGAGGGGCTTCGGAGTCCCTGATGGTCCGCTGACGGTCGGCCGTCAGGGCAGGTGAGCGCCCTGCGTCCAGGCCGGGCACACTCGGACATGTACCGTTGCTCGCATGCGGTTTGGGGTGCTCGGGCCACTTGTGGTGTGGGATGACGAGGGAGAGGCGGTCAGGGTCCCCGAGTTCAAGGTCCGGGCACTGCTCGCGGATCTGCTCGCGCACGACGGCAAGCCGGCCTCCGCCGACCGCCTCGTCCACGACCTGTGGGGCGATGAACCGCCCGGCAAACCGACCGGCGCCCTCCAGGCCAAGGTCTCGCAGTTACGCCGGGTCCTTGGCCGGGACCGCGTTGTGAGGCAGGCCCCGGGCTACCGCCTGCGGCTCGACCCCACGGCCGACGAGGTGGACGCCGACCGGTTCCACGCCCTCGTGGCTGAGGCCCGCCTCGTCCGGGACCCGCGCGTGAGGGCCGCGCTGCTCACCGAGGCCCTCGACCTGTGGCGAGGGCCCGCGTACGCCGACTTCGCGGACGAGGAGTTCGTACGAGGCACCGCGCGGCGCCTAGCCGAGCAGCGACTGTCCGTGCTGGAGGAGCAGGCCGAGTCCCGCCTGGAGACCGGCGACCACGTACTCCTCGCCGGCGAACTGGCCGACCTCGTGGCCCGCCACCCCCTGCGGGAGCGCCTGCGCGCCCTCCAGATGCGGGCGCTCTACCTGGCCGGCCGCCAGAGCGAGGCCCTCGCCTCGTACGAGGCTCTGCGTTCCCACCTCGCCGAGCACCTCGGCGTCGACCCGAGCCCCGCGCTCAGGGCCCTGCACCAGGCGGTGCTGCGCCAGGACCCGGGGTTGGGCCAGACCTTCACCACCACGCCGCCGAAACCGACGCCCGCCGCGACGGGGTCCGATACGGCCGGGACGGCACCCGGTACAGGCAGGTCGACACCCGGTACGGCTGCGATGGCGCCGAGCACGGGCGCGATGGCCCCCGACACCGCCCCGACCACAACGAACACCCCCGCTAC
>NZ_JARGEE010000229.1:0-14640 GCF_033794485.1 Streptomyces sp. MB09-02B | reverse complement strand
CCCCACCACCGACCGCCACATGCTGTGGGCCACCGGCACCACCCTCGGTGACCCCGCCGCATGCATGGTCGGCAAACAGATCGACTACAACCCCACCCGCGGCGCAGACGGCTCCCTCACCATCTCCGTGTCGAGCCAGGCCAACGCCTACGGCCTGGAATGGGGCGACCTGCTCACCGCCGGGCAGCGCACCGACACCGGCGCCGCCAACGGCACCGCCGCCGAGTTCGGCTACGACGGAGAGGACTTCGTCCTCCTGCCCGGCGACTCCGGCGACTACGTCTCAACCCCCGACGCCGCCGCCCTGGACATCACCGGCGACATCGACCTCCGGGCACGGGTGGCGCTGGACGACTGGACGCCGGCGGCGGAGTCCACGCTGATCGCTAAGTACACGGCGACCGGCAACCAGCGCAGCTATGGGCTGGCGGTGACGGCGACGGGCGCTCTGATCCTGCGCTGGTCGGAGGACGGCACGGCGGAGCAGACGGAAACATCGAGCGCCGTCACCGGGTTCACGAACGGGTCGACGCACTGGGTGCGCGCCACCCTGGACGTGGACAACGGATCGTCGGACGCGGCGGTGAACTTCTACACCTCGGATGACGGAACGACGTGGACGGCGCTCGGGGTGCAGCAGCTGGTGGGTGCCACGACGAGCATCTTCGCGTCGACGGCGGTGCTGGAGCTCGGGGCGCAGACTGGCGGCACGGTGAACCGGGCGGCAGGGAAGCTGTTCCGCGGGCAGGTGCTGTCGGGTATCGGCGGCACATCGGTGGCTGCGCCGATCGCGGCGGCGGCAACGGACTCGGTGACCGATGCGACCCCCCGAACCTGGACGGTCAACGGGAATGCGTACGTGTCCTCGCACACGGTGCACGGGGCGCAGGCCTATCTGCAGGTGTTCAGCTTTGCGGGCACGGACGTGACGGTGAAGCTGCAGCACTCCCACGACAACGGCGGCGACGACGCGTTCGCCGATATCACTGGCGGCACCTTCACGCAGATCACCGCAGGGCCGACGGCGCAGCGGATCGCGGTCGCTGCAGGCACGGAGATCAAACGGTATGTGCGGGCTGTCACCGTCACCACGGGCGGGTTCACGTCGCTGGTGTTCGCGGTTGCCGCGAACGTCAACGTCATCGAGACCGAGTTCTGAGGGGGCCTGTGATGGGTGATCCGTTCCGCCTTGCGGCGCAGGGCCCGGTGGGGGCGTACCAGACGTTCAGTGTGAGGTCGCGCCCGGACGGGGCGGTGCGGACGGTGTGCGAGCGCGTGGGCTGCGAGGCGTGGCGTAAGGGCTGGGAGTCCGTCATCGACGAGCGCACGGATCTCGGGCAGGCGCAGGCCGTGTACATCCGGCAGCGGTCTGGGCGGACGTTCCGGGAGGCCAAGACGGATGCGGGGCTGACGGTGTTCCGGTTCGAGTCGGGGCAGCGGTGTTTCGCCGAGCATCAGACGCGGCCGGAGCTGTACCTGGTGCGGGATGGGGACTACCGGGGCAATCCGACCGGGCGCAGGCGTGTGCATACGCGGGCGGCGGACTGGGTGGAGCACATGCAGGAAGAGTTCGGCCGGTTCGGCGAGGACCGCCGCCGAGGCTAACCCAAACACGGACAGAAGGGTGTAAATCATGGCGAAAGAGAACGGGTTGGGGTGGACCACACTCAACGTGGACGACTCCGGCGGAAACGCGCGAGACATCCGCAACGACGTCACCAACCTCGACTGGAGCATGCCCCGCGGCGTCCAGGACATCACCGGTATCGACAAGTCCGCGGTCGAACGCCTGCTCCTCCTCGCGGACTTCTCCGGCACCATGAACGGCGTCTTCAACGACGACTCCAACAAGAGCCACGACGTCCTCAAGACCGTCGGTTCCACCTCGGCAACCAGGACGATCGGCATCGTCATCTCTGGTCAGACACTCAACAACGAATGCCTGATCACCGACTACGCCATGACCCGCGCCGCATCGGGTGAGTTCACGTGGTCGGCCCCGTTCTCCCTGCAGTCGGGCACCGCACCCACCTGGTCCTGAACCACCTCAACCACCGATTGGAGGTGCGGCCGTGGGATACCGCGAGCCCGACAGCACCATCACCCTCCGCTTCGAACCGGGCCACCGATACCACGGCCTCGAAGCCACCTGCCGCAGCATGACCATCGCCGAATACGCCACCGCCATGGGCTGGGACGGAAGCGACGGCGACGGCGACAACGACACCCTCACCCGCTTCTTCGGCGCCCTCATCAGCTGGAACCTCACCGACAACAACGACCAGCCCATCCCCGTCAGCGAGGCCCGCAGCCGCGACAAGCAACTCATCCTCGCCCTCAACAACGCCTGGGTCCAAGCACTCGTGGGGGTCCCCGACAACGACCCTTTGCCCGACAGCTCCACCTCTGGAGAACCCTCCCCGGCGCCCGCAATACCGATGGCTCCCTTGTCCGAGAGCCAGGCCAGCTAGCCCACGCCCGCCACATGCTCGGACTGCTGCGGCAGTTCCCCGGCTACACCCTGTCCACCCTGATGGCCGAAGACACGCTCCTGCTGCGCCTGCTCGCCATCGAAGCCCTCGGCACACCCGACGACCCCGACACCGTGGAAGGAGGTGAAACAGGATGGCCGGAGACGATGTAACGATCACAATCCGCGCCGACAACGGCGACGTCATCCGCGCCTTCCGTGACGTGAATGGCCACCTGCGGGACATGCGCGGCCGGTTCGTCTCCGAGGGCTCGGTCATGTCCCGGTCCATGAACCAGCTGACCGCATCCATCCGTGGCGCGCGCAGCGCCTTGATCCCGCTCGCCACAGCGGCGGTTCCTCTCGCCGCCGCGCTGGGCCCGGTCGCGGTGAAGTCAGCCGCGGCGGGCGCAGCAGTCGCGGCGTTCGGCATCGCGGTGGCCGGGCAAGTGTCGCATCTGTCGGAGGCGTCGAAGGCGCAGGAGAAGTACACGGATGCGGTCGCCCAGTACGGGCGCGGGTCGAAGCAGGCGGCCGAGGCGCAGCGGCAGGTGGCGGCCACGCTGGCGGGGATGCCGCAGGCGACGCAGCGGGCGGCCGTAGGTCTGCAGACGCTGAAGGGCACCTTCCGTGAATGGTCGGACTCGACGGCGAAGTTCACCATGGCGCCGGTGGAGAAGAGCTTCACGGTGCTCGGGCAGATGCTGCCGAAGCTGACACCGATGGTGAAGGGCACCTCGACACAACTGGACCGGCTGGTGTCGGTAGCCGGGGGCGCGGTCGCAACGCCGGGTTTCGACGCCCTGGCCGACAAGTTCAGCACGTTCGCGAACGACGCCCTCAAGGATGCAGTCGACGGGATCATTCACTTCTCGCGCGCACTGTCGGAAGGCGAGGCGTCCGGCCCGATCAAGGCGTTCATGGACTACGCGGACCAGAACGGGCCAGCGGTACGGGAGACGCTGGCGACGCTCGGGGATGCGGTGACCACGCTCGCCACGGCCGCTGCTGACGCCGGGCCGGGAATGCTCACTCTGGTGAACGCGGCGGCCAGCTTGGTGGCTGCGCTGCCGCCGGAGCTGGTGACGGTGCTGATGCAGACGGCGGTAGCCCTGAAGCTGGTCACGCTGGCGGGCGCGGGTGCGGCGGCGGTGTCCACGGGAATCGCAGCACTGGGTACGCGGATCGGCGCGCTGCAGGGCGCAGCGGTGGCTGCGGGTGGTGGTCTGGCCGGGCTGCGCGCGGCGTTCTTGGCGCTGGGTACGGCAGCAAAGGCGTCCATTGTGGTGGGCGCCATCGCCGCAGTGGTGGTGGCATTCGGAAAGCTCGGCGACATCGGCCGTGAGACACCCCCGAATATCGACAAACTAACGACCTCGTTGGGGCAGTTGGGTCGAACCGGAAAGGTCAGCGGCGAGGCCGCCCGCCTGTTCGGCAAGGACTTGGACGGCCTGTTCGACTCGGTGCGGAACATCACCGACCCGTCAACGGCGGACCAAATCCAGAACGGCCTCGTCAAGGTGTTCTCGCTGGGGTTCGCCGACTCCACGCCGTGGCAGGAGGCGCGGAAGAAGCTCGACGGCGTCGACGAGGGCCTGACGAACCTCGTCAAGGGCGGCAAGGCGGATGTCGCGGCGGCGGCGTTCAAGCGACTGTCGAACGAGTACGTGGCCGGCGGCGGGAAGCTCAGCGACTTCACCGGCCAGATGGACGGCTACAAGTCGGCGCTGGCGGATGTGAAGTTCGAGCAGGATCTGATCGCCGACAGCATGGGCATTTTCGGCCAGGCCGCGCAGGACACCTCGGCGAAGCTGGACGCACAAAAGCAGTCGGCGGACGGCCTGCGCGCGAGCATCCTCGCCCTGAACGAGGTCAACCGGTCGGCGTACGACGCGCAGATCGGGTTCGAGGAGTCCCTCGACGGTCTGACCGAAAGCTTCAAGAAGCACGGCGACACCCTCAACCTGGACACCGAGGCCGGCCGGGCGAACGCGACGGCGATGTCGGATGCGGCGAAGGCGCAGGACGAGCTCATCGCGACCGGCCTGGCGGCGGGCGAGTCACTCGGCAGCATGACGAAGAAGTCGAACGAGCTCCGCGAGACGATGATGCGGCTCGCTACCGAGGCCTTCGACGGGAACAAGGCCAAGGCCACCGACTACGTCAACACCCTCCTCGGCGCACCGGGCGAGATCAAAACGCTGGTGAAGCTGGAGCGCGAGGAAGCGATCGCGGGGCTGGAGTCGGTGCGGGAGGCAATCCGCGCAACTCCGGATTCGAAGGAGGTCAAGGTTGCGACGCTGAACGGGGCAGCGATCGCCGCACTGGAAGCCGTCGGACTGAAGACGAAGCAGCTCCCCGACGGCAAAACCGCCGTGTACACGGCGAACGGCCAGTCACTCGGCAACATCAGCTCCGTATCGACCGCCCTGGACAACCTCAACGGCAAGACCGCCACCACATACGTAGTCACGAACTACACGCAGCAGCGCAACAAGGGCTACAGCGGCAACTCGGCCACGGGCGGCAAGGCGTTCGGCGGCCTCGTCAAGGGCTACGCAGACGGCGGCGACATCCAGCACTTCCCCAACGGCGGCTACATCCAAGGCCCCGGGGGACCGCGCTCGGACAGCATCCTCGCCACGTTCGCATCCGGCGCCACCGCCGCCGTATCCAACACCGAGTTCGTGGTGCAGGCGTCCGCCGTGAAGAAGTACGGGGTGTCGTTCCTGGATGCCCTCAACAGCGGCCGCCTGAAGATCGAGCGGCTCGCCAAGGGCGGCAGCGTCCGTTCCCTGGCACGCGGCGCCCGCGACGAGATCCGCGCCGCCACCTCCGGCACCACCGAGCACAACCTGTTGAAGCTGATGGACACGATCAGCAAGGGCCACCTCAAAATGGCGTCGGCGCTGAAGCAAGTCACGTCCGCACTGGACAAGGCCAAGGACAAGCTGTCTGACCTGAAGAGTGCCGCCTCCCAGCTCAGCAGCAGCGTCAAGTCCGGCGTCCTGTCGGCCACGAACATCACCCGCGGCACGTCCGGTGACGGGCCGGTCACCCTCGCCTCGATACGCACCGGCCTGGTGCAGGGCCGCGACAAGGCGACCGCCTTCGCTGACGCGCTGAAGCGGCTGCGGTCGCGGGGCCTGTCGAAGGATCTGCTGCGGCAGATCGCGGAGGCCGGCATTGAGGGCGGCGGGCTGGAGACGGCGGGTGCCCTGTTGAGGGCGTCGTCGTCGGAGTTGAAGTCGATCAATTCGTTGCAGGGGCAGATCAGCACGGCGGCGGGTTCGGCGGGGAAGACGACGGCGGATGCGCTGTTCGGGGCGCAGATCAAGTCGCAGGACAAGCTCGTCAAGGCTTTGGACCGGCTGGCGGATGCGTTGAAGCCGAAGAAGAAGGCGGCGGGCGGCATCGTCGGGGCCGGGTTGACGGTGGTGGGTGAGGACGGGCCGGAGATCGCGCGGCTGCCGCAGGGGTCGATGGTGTATCCGTCCGGTCAGTCCAAGCAGATGGCGTGGGCGTCGATGCTCAACGCCCCGCGCAGCGCAATGCGCGGCTCGGGCAGTCGTGTCAACGGCGGGATGGTGCAGCCGATCATCGTGCACCAGACGATCACCCTCGACGGCCGCGTGGTAGCTCAGCAGGTGTTCGAGCCGCTACGCCGTGAGGTCCGCAACCGGGGCGGCCTCGAAGAGGCGTTCAGGACGACCAGATAGGAGACGGCCTTGCCGTTCATCGTGTGGAACTCGGCCGCGCCAACGACCGCCGCACAGGCGTCGGTCACCACAGGCACGGCCATCAAGACCATGCTGCAGATCGCCACGCCCAGCACGCGACAGATACAGCTGCTGGAGTGGGGCTTCAGCCTCGACGACCCGCCCGGCGCCGACGGCGTGATCGAACTGATGCAAACAGACGTCGCGGCGACGGTGACCGCGCACGTGGCCGCCGGCATCCAGAACCTCGACCCCAACGGTGTGGCGTCCCTGTGCGTCGGCGGCACCTCGGCAACGGGCTACACCGCCACGGTCGAAGGCTCCACCACCGCCACCCGCACGTTCGATGCGGTGTCGCTGAGTTCGGTGAGCGGCGAGTCGGGGCTGCAATACGTCCGTCAGTGGATGCCCGACGCCCGCCCGATCGTCCCGATCAGCAAGTGGCTGCGCGTGCGGGCAACAACCCCGACCACGGCATCGGACATGCGCTGCTGGATCGTGTTCCAGGAGGTGGGCTGACCGATGCCCATCGCCCCGCTCGTCGCGGCTGTCCGCCGGCGGCTCGGCAACCTTCCCGGCCCGATGCGGGCTGGCGGGGAGGCGTCGAACGGTGAGCCGGCGCAGGTGGAGGCGCTGATCGGCGGCGAGTGGGTTGACATTACGGATCGGACGATGGTCCGCGACAACAGCGGCTCGATCCGGCTCACCCGGGGAATCCGGGGAGAGGGCTCACAGACGGACTTCTCCTCGTCGGCTCTGGAGCTCAGGAACACGGACGGCCGGTTCAACCCGGAGCTGCCGACGGGCCCGTACTTCGAGTTGATCGGGCAGAACACGCCGGTCCGGATCAGCGTGCCGAACGGTATGGGCGGAAAGTCCTACAGGATTCGCCCAGAGGTGACCGACTGGGCGCAGGACTGGGAGCGGTCCGGGAACGACGTGTGGACGACGGCTGAACTGTCGGGGATTCTGCGGCGCCTCGCGCAGGGCCCGCCACCAGACCATTCGGTGATCTACAACGGGGTTACCGACCCGCAGATCACTGCCCTCAAGGCGTACTGGCCGTGCGAAGACCCCAGCGGGTCCACCAGTCTGGCCAGCGCCCTCACCAACGGCTCGCCCATGCGGATCTCCGGCAGCCCGCAACTGGCTGCGTTCGAGGGGTTCGGAGCGTCCGATCCGCTGCCCGTCATCACCGGCACCGCCCTCACCGGCGGCGTCGCCCGCTACGACACCACCACCGTCACCCAATACCAGGTCCGGTTCCTCCTCGCGGTCCCCGCCGATGGTCTCTCTGACGTGGACGTCATCGCCCGCATCACCCTCGACCCCGGCGCCTACACCCTGCAGTACCTGGACATCCACTACAACGACCCGGCTGGCGGACTTGGCCCCTTCGGGAACATCGGAACGCTGACGCTGCGGCCGCTGGACGGCGACGAGAACGACATCGCCCACAGCGGCACCCAGAACCTGACCATGGACGTCCGCGACCGACTGCTGCGGGTGTCGGTGGAGGTGTCGAACAACGGCAGCGCCCTATCGGCGACGCTGCGGGCCCTGGACGTGGTCAGCGGGGTGACGGATGCGGCGACGCTGGGCATCAACAGCACCCAGGTGACTCGGGTGGCGTCCATCGCCATGGGCGCCTCCACCCTCAGCGATTCTGCGGAGGGGTGTACGGGTACTGCGGTGGGGCACGTCACGCTTCAAACGACGATCACCCCGATCACCGACCTGGGACGGGCGTTGCAGCCGAACGGGGAACCGGCGGGACGCCGCATCGCACGGTTGTGCGATCAGGAGGGCATCCCGTTCCAGTCGGTCGGCGATCTCGACGACACGGTGGCGATGGGCGGGCAGGGCCGCTCGAATCCGTTGACGCTGATCCGGGAGTGTGTCGAGGCGGACGGCGGAATGCTGTACGAGTCCCTCGACGTCCATGGCCTCGGCTACCGCACCCGCGCCAGCCTCTACAGCCAAGACCCGGCGCTGGTCTTGGACTATGCGGGCTACAACCTCTCTGAGGTGCCGGTCCCGGTGCGGGATGACCAACTGATCGCGAACAAGGTAACGGTCACCGCGAACGGAGTCTCCGCCACCTACGAGGAGACCGAGGGCCGCATGTCGACCGCGTTGCCCCCGGCCGGGGTGGGCGTGTACGGGTCATCCGACACTGCCCTGAATTTGGAGTCCAGCGACCCGGCGGTGCTGCGGGATCATGCGGCGTGGCGGGTGCGTCTGGGTACGGTGGTCGGATCTCGGTATCCGCGGGTATCGGTGAACCTGGCCCACCCGAGTATCACGCCGGACATGCGGCGGGCGGTCCTGGGCTTGCGGCAGGGCGATCGGGTACAGATCGTCAATCCGCCGGAGTGGCTGCCTCCTGACACGATTGACCAGATCGTTTTGGGGTTCGAGGAGTCGATCACTCACTTCGAGCACCGGCTGACGTTCATCTGCGCGCCGGCCGCCCCGTACGCGGTCCATGATCTGGACGACGAGGGTGCCCGGATCGACACGGACGGCTCCGAGACCCTCACGGCAGTCTCCGATTCGGCGACGACCGTGTACGTGGCGCCGTCTGCCGGCCAGAGCTGCTTGTGGACGACGGACACTGCGGACATGCCGTTCGACGTGCGTGCCGGCGGCGAGGTCATGTCGGTGACCGCGTGTACGGGGTTCATCGAGGACGCGTTCGCCCGTACGTCCTCGAACTCGTGGGGGAGCGCGGATACGGGGCAGGCGTGGACGTCTGCGGGTGGGGTGGCGGCGGACTACAGCGTGGGTTCTGGGTATGGGGTGCATGTCCTGTCGACGGTGGATGCGACCCGGCGGACGTCGATCGCCGCGATCCACCCGGACTGCGATTTCTACGGCAGCATCACCACGTCGGCGCTGGCGACGGGGAACTCGCTGTTCGGGGCGCTCACCGCGCGGATGCTCGACAGCGAGAACATGTACATGGCCCGCCTGGAGTTCACGACGGCCAACACGATCGTGCTGATGCTGCGGAAACTCGTCGCCAACGTGGGCACCGACCTCGGCTCCGTCACCGTGCCTGCTACCCACGTTGCGGGCACGTTCATCCGCGTCCGGCTCCAGTGCCAGGGCACCGCGATCAGGACGAAGGCCTGGGCGGCGGGCACGGTGGAGCCGCCTCGGTGGGACGTCGAGGTCACCGACTCGTCGATCGTCGCGGCGAACTCGCTGGGCACGCGGTCGATCACCGTCACCGGCAACACCAACGGCGCGGCCGTGCAGGTCCGCTACGACGACTTCGACGTGGTCAACCCGCAAACGTTCACCGTGACCCGCTCCGTCAACGGCTGCGTCAAAGCCCACAGCGCGGGCACGGACGTGCGCCTCGCCTACCCCACCTACCTGGCCCTGTGAGGAGACAACATGCCCGCTGAGGCCTACCCCGTCCCGGCTGCCGGTCAGCGGCTGCGCGCGTCGCTGCTGCGGTCGATGCAGTGGCAGACCGTCCGCAAGACGGCGGACACATCCCGCTCAGCGACGACGACGTACGCCGATGACCCGCACCTCGTCTTCCCGGCGGAGGCGAACGCGGTCTACACCATGCTCGGCTGGGTCAAATATTTCGCCGACCCCACCCCGGACATCAAAATGCAGTTCTCGGTTCCGACGGACTGCCTCGGCGAATGGGCGTGGAACATGCCCGGCTCCGGCACCACCACCACCGGCACAACCGGCTACTCGATCCGCACCGAGACCAACGACGTCACCAACGGCCGCACCGGCTACGGCACGTCCGACAGCCAGCACATGACCCCGCTCGGCGGCACGTTCCGCATGTCGACGACCGCCGGAAACATCGCCTTGCAGTGGGCGCAAAACACCAGCAACGCGACCGCCACGACCTTGTACACCGACTCCTTCCTGATGTTCCTACGGATTGCCTGAGGCCCCTCATGCCCCTTGTGACCATGCGCCTGGAATCGGCGCAGTACGACGGCACCAACGGGACTGTCCTGCTGGACTGGCTGGACGGCTCCTACAACATCGTCAGCGACGACGGCCAGCTGCTGATCCTCCGCGACGGCGAGGGCACGAGGAAGCGCATCCGGCTGAACGGCTGGCTGGTGCGGGACGTCAACCGGAACCTCCTGTGGCACGGCGGCAACGCCGCATACAACCAGCAGTGGATGGAGCTGCCGTCATGACCGGAGTCCACGTCTGCTCCCTCATCACCGGCGAGCCCCAAACCATCCCCGCCGACGGATACCACATCGTCCGCTTCCCCTTCGGCGGCGGAGAGTCGTACGACGCCCACGGCATGCACCAGATGCTGCAGCCCGACGGCTACCAGATCACCAACTGGCGCACGGACGACCGCGCCGGGCTGATCTGGCCGACCGTCGCCGGGTGGGGTGTGCTGACGGGGATCGTGTACTGGGAGGACGGCTCGTACAGCGAGTTGCGGGACCGGTTCGAGCGGGATCCGCTGGGGCTGTCGACGGGCCCGGACACGACGGCCACCGATCATCGCGCCCGGACAGGCGGCGTGCAGTGCTTCACGAAGGTCCACCAGATGGTTGTGCATCCGGGGACGCCGATCGCGTTCAAGGTCGGCCACAACTCCGGCAGTCCGCAGCGGATCTATCTCGCGGAGTTCAAGCTCGCGATCCATCCCGCAGCTCACCCCACGGAAGAGGGGGCCTGACCATGGCCACACAGAAGTACCCGAGAGCGTCGCTGGCGGCCTGGTATCAGAGCCGCTACCTGGGCGACCTGATGAACGCGAACACGGGCGTCGTCCACACCACGGAGGGCACCGCGCTGCCGTCGTACGGCGGCGGGGGGTCGGCGCCGACGTTCACGCTCGTACCGAGCCTGAAAGACAAGACGGTCGCGGTCTACCAGCACTTCGACGTGGACCGGTCCGCGCGCGCTCTGGTCAACAAGGCGGGCGGCGTGCAGACGAACACCCTGAACTGCGTGCAGGTGGAGCTGACCGGCACGTGCGACCCGAAGACCCGTGCGAAGTGGACGGCTGAGGGGCGCTCGTTCATCTTCTGGCCGGAGGCCCCGGACTGGGCGCTGCTGGAGTTCGCCCGGCTGGTGCGCTGGCTGTCGGACGAACACGGCGTGCGCCTCGCGTCGACCGTGACGTGGAAGGCATACCCCGGCTCGTACGGGGCGAACGGGGTCCGCCTGTCGGGCCAGGAGTGGACGGACTACTACGGCTGGCTCGGCCACCAGCACGTCCCGGAAAACGACCACGGAGACCCCGGGAACTTCCCCATGGGCAAGGTGCTGACGATGGCCAGGGAGAAGGCGTGGGAGACCAAGCCGCCGGCGCCGAAGCCGCCCACGGTGGAGGAGCGGCTGACCGCTCTGGAGAAGCGTGTCGCGAAGCTGGAGGCGGCGTGACCGCGATCGACTACGACTTGGAGTTTTTGGAGGACGGCCGCTCGATCGAGCTGATCTCCATCGGCATGGTGTGCGACGACGGCCGCGAGTACTACGCCGTGAACCGGGACATGCCTGTGCGGCGGATCCGGAAGCACAAGTGGTTGATGGAGAACGTCGTCCCGCACCTGCCGAAGGGGCACGGGGACCAGCGGATCCACATGCCGAAGCGCTGGTTGTTCCACTACGCCGACCACAGGGTGAAGCCCCGCACGGTGATCGCCGACGAGGTCATGGACTTCATCCGCGCAGCGGGGCCGGACGTCGAACTGTGGGCGGACTACGGGGCCTACGACCACGTCTGCCTCGCCCAACTCTGGGGTCGGATGATCGACCTCCCCGAGGGCGTCCCGATGTTCACCCGCGACATCCAGCAGGAGCGGGCCCGGCTCGGGCTGCGCTGGGACGAACTCCCCAAGCAGGAGGGCGGCGAGCACAACGCGCTCGCCGACGCCCGCCACAACCAGCTCGTGCGGCGGTGGCTCGCCGAGCAGGAAGCGAGAACGTCATGAAGGTATTCGGACGAGAGCCCGTGGTGGTTCTCAACACCCTGTCCGCCGTCCTCGGCCTGATCGTGTCCCTCGGCGTGACCTCGCTGACGGCAGAGCAGGCTGGTGCGATCGTCGCGGTGGTGTCTGCGGTCCTGGGCGGTATCGCTGCGGCGATGACGCGGCCGGTGGCGCCGCAGGCGTTCACCGCGATCGTCGCGTCCGGAGCGACGGCGGTGGCAGCGTTCGGGTTCGAGGTGGGGCAGGAGACCGTGGGTGCGGTGAACACGCTGGTGCTGGCGGTGCTGACGCTCCTGACGCGTGTGCAGGTGTCCCCGGCGCCCCCGTCGGCGCCGACCGGCCCGCAGAGCGTCTGATCGGAGCACTGATGCCGGACGAGCCGACTCTCGGCGAAGTCGTACGCCGCCTTGACGCCGTACACACGGATCTCAAGGAGGACTTCCGCGACGTCGCCGGGCGGCTCGACGGAAAGGTCTCCATCGAACGGTTCCAGTACGAGAAGGACGCGCAACTGGAGCGCGAGCGTCTGGTGACTGAGCGGGTCAAGGCGATCGAGGAAGCCCGCACGCTGGAGGCGAAGGAGAAGCAGGAGGCGGAGCAGCGGGCGGCGGATCGGCGGGCGGCCGACCGCAGGCTGATCTTCTCTGCGTTGATCGCCCCGGTACTGATGCTGCTCCTCACCTTGTACCTCACGAGTCAGGGGGCGGGGACGTGACGGCGGGACACGCGAGTCAGGTGCAGCGGCATCGGCGTGAGGATGCCAGGTTCGCGGTGCTCGCGGTGCTGGTGCTGGCGGGGTTTGTGCTGCTGGCGTTGTGGGTGCAGGGGCTGGCGCAGGACCGGGATGCGTTGGCGCGGCAGGTGCAGGAGTTGGGTGGGACGCCGGTGGCTGGCCCTCCTGGGTTGCGCGGGGAGCCGGGCGAGCCGGGTGTGGGTGTGACGGGGCCGAGCGGGGCACCAGGCCTGGACGGGCGGGATGGTGTCGATGGGAAGGACGCTCCCACTGTGACCCCGTCGCCGGGAACTCCGGGGAAAGATGGTGTGGACGGGGCTGATTCGACGGTGCCGGGGCCGACTGGTCCTGTCGGCCCTCCGGGCGCCGACTCCACTGTTCCCGGCCCGAGCGGTCCGCCAGGGGCTGATGGCCGCGATGGAGTCGACGGCAGGGACGGATCCGATGGGCAGCCGCCTGCGGGCTGGACTTTCGAATACCGAAACGCCACTTACACCTGCCGCCCGGCGGATGGATTCGACCCGAGTAGTCCGCAGTACGAATGTGACGCGTCAGAGTCTCCGCCGAACGAAGAAGACTCGGGCCAAAACCCACTAGCCGTGGGCCTTGACCCGAGTCGACGGCAATGGTGAGTCACACTTTCAGCGTGTCCTCCGCAATCCATTTTGCTCGCAGTCGCTTGCTTTTCGCTGCTTCGCAGATGCTGCAATACCTCTGGTATCCGCGCCCGCGCTTCGTGCGGTATATCCGGTCGTAGGCGTGCCCTCTGGGGCAGTGAGTCTTCCGGGCGTTGATGGCTGAGACGGTGGAGGAGTCTTTGAGCGTGTTCTCGGTGATGGTCACCACTTGGAGGTGCTGCGGGTTGACGCAGGCTCGGTTGCGGCAGACGTGGTTGATGACCATGCCGTCGGGGATCTCGCCGTGCATGTCGTACCAGGCGACGCGATGAGCGCGCCGGTTTTTGCGGCGGAGGTGGAATGTTCCGTAACCGTCTTTGTCGAGGGCGCCTGTCCATACGAGGCAGTCGACGTCACGTCGGGTGCGTGTCATGAATCGGGCTTTCTCGGATTCGGTGAGGTTTCCCATGGGGTAATTCTATTTTGTCCGCAAGGCTAGCAGGGGGCGCAAGGCAGAATTCCGGCCTTGGTGATCTGTGATAGTCGCGACATTCAACGACGGAACTGATTGCTATTCGAGGGTCGAGCAACGGTCCGCAGGCGGCGGGTGCGTTGGATCCGCAGCGCCGCGTGTACGCGTAGGGAGGCTGTCGTGGCCAGGATGTTGGGGGCGTGGTCGCGCCCGTGGTGTCCGCACTGTCGCGGCCCGGCAGGGTTGGACTGCCCGGATCGGTCGTGGTCGAAGGGGGCGCAGCGGGCGCGGGAGGAGCGGGAGTGGCGGCGCAGCATCACTTTCGAGGCTCCTCGAAAGTGACAAGGGTTTTCAGTAGCCGGGCATCCGTAGGGTGATCACGCCGCTTCGACGACCTCGGCTCGCATCGCCTCCGCCCACTCCTCCCGCAGCCGCTCGTACACGGGGCGATCCTCCGCCCGCAGGTACCCACCGGACCGCACCATGAGCGCCCGGATCTCCGCGTTCACGGCCGCAGCAGAGCGCACGGCACCAAGGCCGGAAGGGGAGGAGGGCATACAGCCAGCCTATCTAGCGAGGCAGCCAACACATCTGACCCGGCCAACAAATAGACTACTGTCGTCCTCGCTCTTCACAAAAACATTCAACACAAAAAAACGACAACAAATCTAAAATGAATATAGT
>NZ_JARGEE010000228.1:0-14729 GCF_033794485.1 Streptomyces sp. MB09-02B | reverse complement strand
GGTGCCGGGGCGGACCTCCCGGTCGTAGCCGTAGGCGTTCGTGGCGAGTTCAGTGCCGGCGAAGGAGAAGTAGCAGAGGTCGCCGGGGATGGGGGTGACGGTCGGGTTCTCCAGCGGCGGCTCACGGTCGGCGAAGGGCGGGAAGAGCGCGTAGATCTCGTTGCGGGCGTACTTCGCGTGGTAGACGTCCCCGGCCAGCGGCAGGGCGTCCCAGACGGCGGCGCACGTACGCGGCGCGCGGTCGTCGAGCAGTCGGGCCGTGCAGCGCACCCCGCGCCGGTCGAGCGCGACCTCGATGTGACGTTCCGCCATCCACGCCTCCTCGCCACGCTCCCGGAAAACTCCTCCGGGATCGCCTGCCCTGTCCTACGCCTTTCACCCGTCCCGCCGGGCCCCGTGCGTGAAGGACCGGAAAAGAACTGGCATACCCGTTGGCGCCTCGGGTAGCCGCGCGGCCATGGCTCGATTGCACGCACACGACAGGAAGACCCGCCATCCCAGCAGATCCGGCCTGCCCCGTCGCACCCTGCTCACCGGTACCGCCGCCCTGGTCGGTACGGGCGCGGTGGTGGGGGCGAGCAGCGGCTGCAGCAGGGTGGCCACCGCCGACACCGGCGACGGTGGGCAGCTGTTGCAGCAGCTGCGGGCGAAGGGCACCGTCCGGCTGGGCATCGCGGGCGAGCAGCCGTACGGCTACATAGGCAAGGACGGGGAGGTCACCGGTTCCGCGCCGGCCATCGCGAGGCGGATCTTCCGCCGGCTAGGCGTCGACCACGTCGAACCCTTCCCCACCGAGTTCGGTTCGCTGATCTTCGGGCTGAACTCGCTGCAGTTCGACGTGGTGGCCGCGGGCATGTACATCAACCCGGAGCGCTGTGAGCAGGTGCTCTTCGCGGACCCCGAGTACCAGATGAAGGACGCCTTCATCGTGCCCAGGGGGAATCCGAAGAAGTTGCGCACCTACGCCGACA
This sequence comes from Streptomyces sp. MB09-02B, assembly GCF_033794485.1. Taxonomy (NCBI): domain Bacteria; kingdom Bacillati; phylum Actinomycetota; class Actinomycetes; order Kitasatosporales; family Streptomycetaceae; genus Streptomyces; species Streptomyces sp. MB09-02B. The sequence continues at coordinate 13,758 of NZ_JARGEE010000228.1, read as the reverse complement.
TCGCCCGGGCCGGGGCCCGGATGGCGACCGGGATCGGCTACGCGGAGATCGACTACGCGAAGGAGGCCGGGGTCGAGCAGATCGACACCCTGCCGGATCAGCTGGCCGGTCTCCTCGCCGTCGAACAGGGACGCGTCGACGTGTTCGCGGGCACCGCCGTCACCGTGCGGAACGTCGTCGAGCAGACCGGGAGCACGAAGGTGGAGGCGACCGACGAGGTCACCCCCCTCGTGGACGGCAAGCCGGTCGTCGACGTCGGCGGCTTCGCCTTCCGCATGCCCGAGCGGAACCTGCGGGACGCCTTCAACCGCGAGCTGCACAAGATGAAGCGGAGCGGGGAGCTGCTGGAGGTCATGCGGCCCTTCGGGTTCACGAAGGACCAGATGACCGACATCCGGGCAGAGGAGAAGTGCCGCGCATGAGTGCCATGGACGAGACGGCACGCGTGGGTGCCATGAACGAGGTGACCGCCGCCGGGCCTCTCGACGACTTCGCGTTCAGCTCGGGCCTGTGGGAGCTGCTGCTGCGCGGTGTGTGGATCACCGTCCAGCTGACCGTGTACGGCGCGGCCCTCGGGGCCGCCGTCGCCTTCGCCGTGGGGCTCACCCGGCAGCACCGGCTGTGGGTCGTGCGGTTCGTGGCCGGCGCGTACTTCGAGATCTTCCGCGGCACCTCCGCCCTGGTCCTGATGATCTGGGTGTTCTTCGTCGTGCCGCTGACCCTGGGCTGGCAGCTCGTCCCGATGTGGGCCGCCGTGCTCACTCTGGGCTGCACCTACGGCGCGTACGGCTCGGAGATCGTGCGCGGCGCGGTGGCCGCGGTGCCCGCGGCGCAGCGCGAGGCGGGGGTCGCGCTCAGCTTCACACCGGCCCAGCGGATGCGGAAGATCGTGCTGCCGCAGGCCTGGCCGGAGATGGTGCCGCCCTTCTGCAACCTGCTCATCGAGCTCCTGAAGGGCACCGCCCTGGTGTCCGTGCTGGGTGTCGCCGACACGACCTTCGCGGCCCAGCTGGTGCGCAACGCCACCGGGCAGAGCGCGCCGGTCTACACGGTGATCCTCGTCATGTACTTCGTCCTCGCCTTCGCCATCACCCGGGTGATGCGGCAGGTCGAGCGGAGGGCCAAGGCCGGAGTCGGCCGTGCTCCCCGCAAGAACGTCCCCGGGCCGCGCGAAGCCGTCGCGGGGCGTCCACAGGACCTGGCCGGCGCGGCTGCCGGGGCGCACGCCTCCGCGGCCACGAAGACATCCGCCCCCGGAGGTGCCGCGTGAAGTGGAACTGGTCCACGCTGGGCGACTTCATGCCGGTGTTCTGGGACGGCGTCCTGGTCACCCTGCAAGCCCTGCTGTGGGGTTCGCTGCTCGCCTTCTCCCTCGGTCTGGTCTGGGCCCTCGCCCAGCGCTCGTCGCTGAAGGCGGTGCGCTGGCCGGTCATGGCGGTCACGGAGTTCATCCGTAACACCCCGCTGCTGGTGCAGCTCTTCTTCCTCTTCTATGTGCTGCCCGAGTGGGGCCTGACCCTGTCCGCGCTGGCCACCGGCGTCCTGGGCCTCGGTCTGCACTACTCGACGTACACCGCCGAGGTGTACCGCGCCGGTATCGACGGGGTGCCCGTCGGTCAGTGGGAGGCGGCGACGGCGCTGAACCTGTCGCGCTCGCGCACCTGGACCGCGGTGATCCTTCCGCAGGCCCTGCGCCGGGTCGTGCCCGCCCTCGGCAACTACGTCATCGCGATGCTGAAGGACTCGCCGATGCTGATGACCATCGGTGTGCTGGAGATGCTCGGCGAGGCCCGCCAGTTCGGGTCCCAGACCTTCCAGATGAACGAGGCCATCGTGACCGTCGGCTTCGCCTTCATCGTCATCGCCTACCCCGCCTCCCTCCTCCTGCGAGCCCTGGAGCGTCGTCTTGTCCGCTGACACCCCGCTGATGAAAGAACCCGAGTCGCCCGGCAAGCGTGTGGCGGACACGAGTGAGCTGATCCGCTTCGAGAACGTGACCAAACGATTCGGCAGCAACACCGTCCTCGACCGGCTGGACTTCTCCGTCGACGCCGGCAAGCACGTCACGCTGATCGGCCCGTCCGGCTCCGGCAAGACGACGATCCTGCGGCTGCTGATGACCCTGACCAAGCCCGACGAGGGCACGATCACCGTCGGCGGGCAGCGGCTGTTCCCGGCGAGCGAGAAGCAGTGCCGTGAGGTCCGCAAGAACATCGGGATGGTGTTCCAGCAGTTCAACCTCTTCCCCAACATGAAGGTGCTGCGGAACATCACCGAGGCGCCCGTCACCGTCCTCGGGCTCTCCAAGGACGAGGCCGAGGCGCGGGCCCGTGAACTGCTCGACATGGTCGGGCTCGCCGACAAGTGCGACGCCTACCCGACCCAGCTCTCCGGCGGGCAGCAGCAGCGGGTGGCCATCGCGCGGGCGCTGGCGATGCGCCCGCAGGTGCTGCTCCTCGACGAGGTGACGTCCGCGCTCGACCCCGAGCTGGTCGCGGGCGTGCTCGACCTGCTCAGGGACATCGCCCGCACCACCGACATCACCATGCTCTGCGTGACCCACGAGATGAACTTCGCCCGGGACATCTCGGACCAAGTTCTGATGTTCGATTCTGGCCAGGTGATCGAGTCGGGCAGCCCCGAGAAGATCTTCGGCGACCCGTCGCACGAACGTACGCGGGAATTCCTCGGCGCGGTCATCTGACTACGGCAGGTGCGCGGCCGAACGCGTGGGAACGTCCGAGGTCCATCCGCCGGGCCATGCCTTTGACATATGCCAGAGTGCTGGTCCGGCAGTTGGGAGGCCCGGAGGTGCCAGGATTTTCTCGCGAACAACCCCTCCACGTACGCCTCTTGGCCCGTATCGTGGGACACGGCAAGCTGTCCGAAAAACGGCCCGAGAAGCGCAGGGGGAAACCGTGGCGCTCAAGCACGAGCCGACCGCGCCGTACCACTCGGCCCAGGACGCCCTGCGCGTCCTGGAGACGGTGGCGCGGCACGCAGGTGGCGTCACCGACGCCGAGATCGCCCGTCGCACCGGCGTCGGCAGTGAGCGGTTGACCGCGCTCCTGCGGATGCTGCGTCGCGAGGGATATGTGGAGCAGACCACCGACGGCGCCTACGTCACCGGTGCCGCACTCGCCCGGCTGGGCTCCGCCCAGGGTCATGAACAGGCCCTGCGCGAGCAGCTCCAGCACACCCTCGACCGGCTGCGCGACTCCGTGGGCGCAGCCGTCTACGTCACCCGCTACCTGGACGGGGAGATCCAGGTCACCGGCTGGGCCGACAGCCCGGCCATGCCCGCCGTCCACGAGTGGGTCGACTTCCGCTCCTCCGCCCACGCCACCGCGTTCGGCAAGGGCCTGCTGGCCCAGCTCGACCTCAACGGCCGCCGCGACCACCTCTCACGGCACCGCCCGGCCCGGCTCACCGCCCGCACGATCACCAACGAGAAGGTGCTGCTGAGCAAACTCGACGCCCAGACACCCACGGTCCCGGTCCTCGACCTCCAGGAGTACGCGCCGGGCACGGTCTGCGCGGCCGTCCCCCTCACCGCCGGCTCCGCCGTGGGCTGCCTCGCGCTGTCGCTGCCGCTGCGGCACGCGCATCGGCTCCGCGCGGCGGCGCACACGCTGAACCGGGAGGCGGCTCCGGTGCTGCTGTCGTTGGCGATCTAGATCCAGCGGCCGCCCGTTCCTCCGAGATCCAGCTCACGTTTAAGTGGTCGAAGGCACCCGTCCGGACCAGGTAGTATTTTCTCTGTCGCCAGCCGCGCAAGCGGTAGAGCGACAGAGTCTGCGCCGCTAGCTCAGTTGGTTAGAGCAGCTGACTCTTAATCAGCGGGTCCGGGGTTCGAGTCCCTGGCGGCGCACCATGACGATGGCGAGGCATGTTCGCAGAAAGCGCGAACCTGCCTCGCCATCGTCGTTATTGCGCGGCTTCGCCGCGCGCCGTGGGGGCTTCGCCACCCACACCCCCTCCCCGTGTGGCCCTCAGTCTCTGAGGTAAGCAAGCACGGCCAGCACCCGCCGATGGGTGTCCTCCGCCGGGGGCAGGTCCAGCTTTCCCAGGATGTTGCCGATGTGCTTGCCGACGGCCGCCTCGGTGACGACCAGCTCCCTGGCGACGGCCCCGTTCGACTTGCCCTCGGCGACCAGCGCGAGCACCTCCCGCTCACGCGGGGTGAGCGCCGCCAGCGGATCGCGCCGGCGCCGCAGCAGCTGCCGTACGACCTCGGGGTCGACGACCGTACCCCCGGCCGCGACCCGCTCCACCGCCTCCGCGAACTGTTCGACCTGGCCGATGCGGTCCTTGAGGAGGTAGCCGACGCCGGTGCCGTCCCCGGTGTCCAACAGGTCGGCGGCGTAAGCACGTTGGACGTACTGGCTGAGGACGAGGACGGGCAGGGCGGGGTTCGCCGCGCGGAGTGCGAGCGCGGCGCGCAGGCCCTCGTCGGTGAGGCCGGGCGGCATGCGGACGTCGGTGACGACGAGATCGGGGGCGTACGACCGCACGGCCGCGATCAGCGACTCCGCGTCCCCGACCGCCGCGACGACCTCGTGTCCGAAGCGGGTCAGGACACCGACGAGCCCTTCCCGCAGCAGCACGCTGTCCTCGGCGAGCACGATCTTCAGCGCTGCGGGCACGGGATCTCCAGGGACAGGACGGTCGGGCCGCCGGCGGGGCTGTGGACGGACAGTGTCCCATCGAGCACCGCAAGCCGGTCGGCGAGCCCGGTGAGGCCCGTGCCCCGCGCGGGGTCGGCGCCGCCCGCGCCGTCGTCGCGCACCTCCACCCGCAGCCGCCCGTCGGTGTACCGCCCGGCGATCCACGCCCGCTCCGCCCCGCTGTGCCTGCCGATGTTGGCGAGCGCCTCGCGGACCGCGAAGTAGGCCGCCGATTCCACGGACTCGGCGAACCGGGGGAGGTCCACGTCCAGTTGCACCGGTACGACGGACCGGTCGGCCGCGTCGGCGAGGGCGTCCGGGAGACCGTAGTCGGCCAGTACCTGGGGATGGATGCCGTGGATCAACTCCCGTAGTTCGCCCAGGACCTGGTCGGCCTCCCGGTGTGCGGCGGCGAGCCGGTCGGCCAGGGCGGGCGGGGCGTCCAGCCGGGCCAGGCCCAGGGCCATGCTCAGGGACACCAGACGCTGCTGGGCCCCGTCGTGCAGATCGCGCTCGATGCGGCGCCGCTCCGCCTCGAAGGCCGCCACCAGCCGGGCCCGCGATCGGGTCACCTCGCCCAGTCGCCGTTCCGCCTCCGCCTCGCTCGGCGCGAGCAGCAGCCGGGCGAGCGCGGCGCGCAACCGCGCGTACCGGACGAGGGGCCACAGCAGCACGAGGAGGAGGACGATCCCGGCGACCGTGCACAGCAGGGCCTGGCCGTAGGAGTCGATCAGCCAGAGCTTGGCGATCCGCGCGTCACCGCTGGCGCTGCTCGTCGTCGCCAGCTGCAGGGGCGCTCCGATCATCGCGCCGGGAACGGCCAGCGCGACGAACAGCACGGTCATGTCCAGCGGCCACAGCGCGAACGCGAGCAGGACGGTGTACGCCAGCTCACGCCAGGTCGCCCGCTCGGTCAGCCGCAGCCGGGCCCAGGCGGCGAGACCGGGCTCGGCCGGGGTGGCGTGCGGATCGGGCGACGGCGGGGTACGGGCGAGGGCCAGCCGTCGCCGTTCGAGGGCGCCGACGGGGAGGCCCGACAGGACGGCCAGCGCGAGCAGCGGCAGGCCCACCAGGGCCGGGGCCAGGGCGAGTCCGAGGATGCCCAGGACCAACAGCACCACCAGCAGCGGGGCGCCGACGAGGACACCGCTCAGCAGGTACGCCACCGCGCGCGGCAACTCCCGTACGACGGTTCGGATCATGAGGATCACGGTAGGCGGGGGCGGTCGGCGGCGGCCATACGCGCAGCCGGTGTACGGAAGGTGGGCCCAGCCATACCTCGTCACCTCGTCACCTCGTCACCTCGTCAGCAACTCCTCCCGCCCGCGCGCCCGGTACTCCGTCACCAGCCGCGCCAGGTCCACCGCCGAGAACTTGCGGTACGCCCACTTCCCCGGCGGGCGCCACCAGACCGGGTCGGCGCAGCGGAAGCCCTCGCGGCGGAGGGCGGCGCGCTGGATCTTGTTGGTGGCGGTGACGGGCATGGACGGGACGACCCGTACGAAGCGCGGGGTCATCTTCGTGCCCAGGTCGGGCTGGGCCAGCAGGAACTCGGCGAAGCGGCAGGGGTCGAAGGTGCCGGCGACGGTCGCCATGACCTGGTCCCCGGCGACCGGGTCGGGGACCGCGTACACGGCGACGGCCTCGGCGCCCTCGTAGCGGGCGAGGATGTTCTCGATGACGGCGGCGGCGAGGTTCTCGCTGTCGACGCGGAGGCGGTCGTCGGTGCGGCCGGCGAAGTACAGGAAGCCGCCGGTGTCGCGGTAGAAGAGGTCGCCGGTCCAGTACCAGCCGTCGCGGCGGCGGGCGGCGTCCGCCGCCGGGTTGCACCAGTAGCCCTCGAAGGGGTTGGGGCCCCGGTTGACCAACTCCCCTATCGCCTCGGTGCCGTTGAGCAGTCGGCCGTCCTCGCCGAAGGCGGCCGGCGGGCACTCCTTCCGGGTCTCCGGATCGACCACCGCGAGGTCGTCGCCGGGTGCCGCCCGTCCGATCGCGCCCGGCGGCGCCCCGGACGTGCGCTGGATCGCCGCCCCGCCCTCGGAGGACCCGTACCCCTCCACGAGCCGCACCCCGAACCGTTCCTCGAACGCCGCCGCGTCCACCGCGCCCGCCTCCGTGCCGAAGCCCATGCGCAGCGGGGTGTCCCGGTCGTCGGGGCGGGGCTCGGTGGCGAGGAGGTACTGCACGGCCCGACCGACGTAGGTGAAGTACGTGGCCCGGTAAGCCCGTACGTCGTCCAGGAAGCCGGAGGCGGAGAACCGGCGGCGCAGGGCGACCCCGGCCCCCGCGACCAGGGCCGGGGCCCAGTCGGCGATGACCGCGTTGCCGTGGAACATCGGCATGCAGACGTAGTGCACGTCGTCCCGTCGCACCCCGAAGCGGTCCACCAGGGCCCGCCCGGCTGCCGCGAGCCGCCCCTGGGAGCAGATCGCGGCCTTGGGCGCGCCGGTGGAACCGGAGGTGAAGTAGAGCAGGAGCCGGTCGGCGGGGGTGGCCCGGGTGGGGTCGGGCTCGGCGCCCGCGTACGGGGCGAGGAGGTCTGAGTAGGACTCGGTGCCCGTCACCAGGACGCGGACGCCGGGGAGTTCGAGGCCGTTGAGGAGCGGAAGGTGGGCCTTCTCGGTGATCAGCACCCGGCACTCGGTGTGCAGGATGTCGCGGACCAGTTCGGGGCCCCGCCGGGTGGGGTTGACACCGGCGACGGCCGCGCCCGCGAGGGCTGCCGCGCTCAACCACAGGACGAACTCGGGGGTGTTGTCGAGGAGGACACCGAGGTGCGGGTGGGCCTTCGGTGGCAGGAGGTCGGCGAGCAGGGCCGCGCGGGCGGCGGCCCCGGCGGTGACCTCGTGGTGGGTCAGGACCTGTTCCTCGAACCACAGCCCGGGCCGGTGGTCGCCCCACCGGTCGGCGACGAGCTGTGCGACCGTGCGCCTCGTGGACTCCATGTGGGCGCACGGTAGTTGACGTACCGTCAGTTGAGGAGGGTCACGGCGTCGGGAACGAGGGGTCCGTGGAGTACTGGTGGTAGGTGACCATGAAGAAGACGCAGAACGCGAAGGCGACCCCGAGGAAGGTCAGGATGCCGAGACCGGCCGCGGCGTGCTTGACCCGCTCGCCGGGGGCGTGGGCCGTGGCGATCACGTTCGGGCCGTCGGTGTAGTGGACGGTGACGAAGTCGCCCTCGACGGTCGTCATCGGCCCGTCCTCCTCCTCGAAGCGGATGGAACGTCCGTCCCGGGTCGTGAACTCGTAGACGTGGTGGATCGTCGTGCTCACGCGGCTGTGCCCGCCGCCGCTGTCGCTGACCGTGGTGAACGTCCTCAGGCAGCGGGCCTCGGCCGTCAGGCCGCTGCTCCAGGCCTTTCTTACGCGCAGCCAGCGCGTCAGCAGCCGGTACGCCATGAAGCCGATGAAGGCCATCATGACCGTAGGGATGAGGTAGAAGAAGACATCCATGGCGTTCCCCCGGAGTGCGGCCCGCCGCCCTGGTCGGCGACGTGTGGGGAACGTACCCCCACGACGGCCCCGCGCAGCTCAAGGAAGCCTCAGAACTGGCGGGACCGCACGGGGAGTTGCTCAGAAGGTGACGTCCGAGCAGGCGTAGAACGCGTTGGCGGTGTCGGCGATCGTCCAGACGGCGACGATCACATGGCGGCCGCTCAGCCCGGACGGCAGGCGTCCCGTGTGGGAGAGAGTGGACGGTGGGCGCCGGCCGTTGTAGGGGACGGTGAAGAACGGGGTCAGGTTGAGGTCGGAGCGGGCGAGGGCGTGGTTCTGGTTCCAGCCCGCCCTGGTGACGTAGTACTTGAAGTCGGTGGTGGCGTGCATGGCGGTGAACTGCCAGCGGAACGTGTAGTTCTGACCGCCCGTCACCCGGGTGGTGGGCCAGGCGCCGCCGCCCGGCTTCGTGGACGCGTTGAGCTGGTTGAACCTGCTGTTGCCGCCGGAGCAGATCTGGCCGTCAGCCGGCCCTGAGCCCGGGAAGCCCTTAGGTCCCTCGACGCTCTGCGGTTCCCACTGGATGTCGCCGCAGTTGGTCACGGTGCCGTTCTGACAGAGCTTCTGCCGGCTGACGGGAAGGTCGGTGTAGCCGTGGCCGGTGGCGCCACCACTGGAGAGGACGAGCGCTCCGGTGGTGGCCAGGCCGACCCCGACGGCGTACCACTTGGTCCTGTTGTGCGTGCGTGTGCGCATGCTGCCGCTCCCTGGAGTACGTGGGGTGTTTCCAGGTCTAGACCAAGCCTCAGATTATGGGTGCGGATTGAACATGTCCATACCAATTCCCGGGTTCACGGGGACACTTCGCGGCGCCCTGTGTAGAACGCCACCGTCAGGTCCTTCACCAGCGCCTTGCGCTCGTAGTCGTCGAGTTCGACCAGGCCGCGCACGGTCAGCCGGGTCACCGTGTCCTCGACGGAGTCGACCACGGAGGTGAGCACGGTGTCCCGGTGCTGGGCGTCGAGCGCGGCGATCCGGCGGCGCTGCATCACGGCGGCCACCTCGGGCGCGTACTCGATCCGGACCGGCTGGACCGAGAACACCTCCATCCCGACCGGCGCCGTGTCCGCCGCCACCAGCCGGGTCAGCGCCTCCCCCACCGCCTCCGTGTTGCGCAGCGTCGAGTCCCGCACCAGCGCGCCCGGCGCCACGTCCGCCGGCAGCTGCGACAGCACCCGGGAGACCGCCGCCTCCACGCACTCGCGCAAGTACCGCTCGTGGTCCTCGATCCCGAGCAGGGCCCGCGCGGTGTCCCTGACCCGCCACGCCACGAGGACGACGACCCGTAGCGCCACCCCGTTCGCGTCGACGGCCGCCATCGGCTCGCTGCGCCAGTGCCGCAGCCGGACGTCGACGCGACGGCGCAGCACGAACGGGTTCACCCAGAGCAGCCCGGTACGGCGGACCGTCCCCCGGTACCGGCCGAACAGCCCCAGCACCCAGGCCCGACCGGTGCGCCCCCGCGCCAGCCCGCCGAACCCGAACATCGTCAGCGCCCCGGCCCCCGCGTATGCGGCCCACTGCGCCGGTCCGAGCCCGGCACCCGCGTACGCCGTCGGCAGCCCGAGCGCCCGGACCGCGAGCCCCGGCAACACCCCGGCCCACCAGGAGGTGAGCACGCATCCGGCCACCCCGCACGCCCCGCACAGCACTCCCACCACCCCGGGCACCACCCGCCCCGGGCGCTCGACCAGTTCGGGATCGACCTCGACGGTCGGGCGGGGCTTCACGGATGCGGGCCCCTGCCGGACCCTCGGCTGTTCGCCGGTGCCGCGTCGGCGGCCCACGACGGCGGGGGCGACCGGGACGGAGACCGGGGCGGGGTCGTCGCGGAACAGCAGGTGGACGGGGATCTCGGTGGTCGTCTCGTTCTGGATGAGCCGGGCGGGCCGCGCGGCCCCCTCGGGCTCCGGGGTGTGTGAGGTGGTCGTACTCATACGTGCCTCCGTGCCTCCGCGCAGGAAGAGCCGTGGTGAGAGTCGGTGAGCGGGTTAGAGGGTGAGGGGTGAGGGAGCGAAGGGTGACGGGTGAGGGACGACGGGCGCGGACGTCAGGCGAACAGCCGGCGCCAGGTCTCCGGGCCCGGATAGCCGTCCGCCGCGCCGCCGCGCCACCCCTGGGCCCGCTGGAACGCCTCCACGTTCCGCCGGTCCGACTCGCCCCAACGCGGCCCCGGACCCGAGGTGTAGTGCTTGCCGAAGCCCTTCTCGACCAGCCTCTTCCCCAGCCGGGTGACGAACGCGTTGTCCGCGCCCGGCCGGAACATGCCGCGCCCCGGATAGCCGAGAACACCGTGCGAGGCGGGTGTCACGGGGGTGCCCGGGGACTTCGGGGCCGTGGGTCCGCCGGGGGTGCCGGGCCTGACAGGCACCGGCCTTCCCGTCGGGCGGTGCACGACGGGGGGTCTGTGCGAGACCGCCGGTTCGCCCTGGGGGCCGGGGGGTCTGTGCGGGACCGCCGGTTCGCCCTGGGGGCCGGGGCTCCCGTTCGGTGCCGGCGGGATGTCCCTGCCCCTCCCCGTGACCAGGTACGACCAGGTCAGCGGGCCCGGAATCCCGTCGGCGTGACGGCCGGACCAGCCCTGCGCCCGCTGGAACGCCCGGGTGGCCCCGCGGTCGGCGTCCGACCAGATCGGCCCCGGGCCACCCGGGTAGAAGCGGGCGCCGCCACGCGTCACCAACATCTGCCCCAGCCGGACGATGTGCTGGTTCCGCGCCCCCGGCCCGAAGGCCGCGGCACCGGGGAAGCGGTCGCCGCGCGACGGTCCGGCGGACTCTTTCGCGCCGGCCCCGTCCGCCGGGGCGACCGGCGCGCCGGCACCTTCGAAACCGCCGGTGCCGCCACCCGTGCCGCCGTCGGCGAAGCCGTCGGAGCCCTTGGCGGAGCCCCCGGAGCCATGAGTCGAGCCGTCGGTGGAGCCGTCTGAGCCGTTGGCGGAATCGTCGGAGCCATTGACGGCGTCCGGCCCGTCGCCGGGAGAGCCCGCGCCGTCCGGGATCAGCCCCTTGTAGCGGTACGGCACATAGCGGTTCGCGTTGTTCCAGTACGCGTACGGGGTGGCCTGCCTGCGGGCGTACGGGCGGGCCGACTCGTAGGCGATGTAGTGCGTCCGCGTGTGGTCCGTCCAGCCTCCGAAGAGGACGACGTGCGAACCCTGGCGCGGGTTCCTCGGATTATGGAAGAGCAGCATGTCGCCGGGTTCCAGCCGGTCCTTGGAAATGCGCTGCGCGAAAGCGGCAAGGCTGCCCGTCCACTCGTTTCCGGGGAGGTTCCAGGCCATCGAGACGAACCCCGAGCAGTCCTGGCGATAACCGTCGGACCAATACGCGCGCATGCTGTACGGCACCTCGTCGGCGATCCATTTCTCGGCCCGCCCGATGATCTCGGCGCGGGTGGTGGGCGGTGTCCTCACCCCCTTCGACGGCTTTCCCCCACCCGCCGGGCGCCCCCCGGGGCCGTGCAGCGGAGCCTTCTTCCCCTGGGGGGTCCTGGGCCCCTCATCTGCGGGAACGGCACCGGGGCTGCTCGGGCCGTGGGCCGCCGCGACCACCGGTACGGCATGCCCGGCGCCGAGTGCGGCACCGGCGGCGGTGACCACGACGAGGGCGTTCCTGGCGGTCCTTGCCGCCGGGTGACTCAGATGGGCGTACCGGGTCGAGTACGGCATGACCCGCCGCCAGTGGACACAGCCGGGGCATTCGCAGTCGGCCCCCGGCTCGATCTCCTCGAATACCGGAGTCTCCATACGATTCCCCTCGCGAACCGACCGAAGAATTCCACGCTTCTGCACGCCCGCCAGTTTCTCAACTGTCATCCCGTGTCGCATGCTGACGGTCCAAATGACGTAACCGGCTCCGCCGGGCCCTGGGAGGCCCCCTCGCCGGCGCCGCGAGGTCCGGGCCCCCTCCCGTCGGCGTCGAGCCCGGCTCACCTCGGCCCGCTCGGTCGACGGCGGTCGCGCTACGCAGGCAGCCGCACGCGACTCTGCTGACGATTCATCAGACGCGGTCAAATCCCCACCGCTGGCGCCGAGTTGCCGAGCAGCACACCGATGCCAGAAAGTTACTATCCGGTAGAGTTACGTTCATTGAGTCCGGTCGCGCGTGTTCTTGACGACGGAACCCACCGGTTGCATGATCGGCGCTGAACCAGAGCCGCGTCACCACGAAGAAGTCCCCCCACGGGTCTTGACCAGTCCCGATGACTTCTTCACATGAAAGAGCGGGGCACGGGGGTTTCGGGCAGGCACTCCAAAAGTGCTACCCACCCTCGATGTCGCGCTTCTTCCGCCGTCGCCTTCCGCGCATACACGGACCCATCCCTGGAGACCTGCCACCTTTCTTTGGGAGCCGTTTCACCCCCCACCCACACCCGCCTCCTTCGCGTACCCTCCTTTCCTTTTCGTGACCCCTTTCCTTGCCTCCTGCCTTTTTTCAGCAGGCGCGAAAGGGGTATTCACGCCTGCCCGAAAAACGCATTCCCAGCACACTCATTGAAATCTCATCGAAACTGTTCGGTAGCGTTGACGGCGTAAATGGCGAGTGCCATATTCATCCCGTCAGAAGGCATCGCCCCTCGCATGCGAGGCACCGGTGGTGCCCTCCTGTCCACGTGATTTCTGAGAGGACGAGAATGAACAAGAAGTTGTGGACCCGTCCACTTGCCACGGCCCCGTTCCTGGCCGCCGTGGTCCTTTTCTCGGCGGACCCCGCCCACGCGGTGGGAGGTTGCCTCCGCGACGGGGACACGGACCAGGTGAAAATCGCTCCGAAGGCTGCTTCATTCAAGGAGCAGGCCAGGGCCGTGGCGCGGCAGCAAGACCGGAACAGCTGGCAGGACGTGGTCTGGAGGGGGACCGAAAAGAAGTGCGCATCCAATTCTCCAGCCAACTGCAATTACTCCTGGTCCGTGAACAAGACCACGAACTTCGGTTGGGCCGTAGGCGGTCAGGTCAGCCTCGGTAACGCCAGTTCGCCGAGCAAGAAGTGGTACAACTTCGTTCTCTCTCTCATCCCCTCGATCCAGAAGTCGTCCACGATCAGCACCACGGAGACATTCGAGCAGCCGGTCCCCCGGGGAGGCTTCGGTCAGCCGTGGCAGGTGGTCCAGCGCCGATGGAAGAGCGGCGACTATGTGGGCGGCTGGGTCAACCAGAACAGAGCATGCACCTTCGGCCTCAACCAGGCCGGCCACGTGTACACCTGGGACCCGAACGTGCGATGGGGCTACTGGCAGGCCAACATCCGTGAGCGCGAGTACGACGGGATCGCGGTGAACGGAAAGCTCTGACCTCACAGCCGCGCCGTGCTCGTCACCCGTAAGCCGGGGTGACGAGCAGGGCGCCAGGGGCCGTTGCGTAGCCGCTCGGCGGGGGCGCTCCGTGGTCGGGAGCACCCCCGCCGCTCCGGTAAAGTTCTCCTTGCGCGCCGCTAGCTCAGTTGGTTAGAGCAGCTGACTCTTAATCAGCGGGTCCGGGGTTCGAGTCCCTGGCGGCGCACCCATCGGAGAGGCCCCTCGCGAATGAACCGCGAGGGGCCTCTCCGCATGTGCACATCATCCCGGAAACTCCCCGCGACCCCTCGCACTCCCCTCC